>NZ_JBINJD010000075.1:0-23415 GCF_043951915.1 Alienimonas sp. DA493
CGGCGGCGTCCCACAGTTGGCCGAACAGGTTCGCCCCCCCGTCGCCGCCGGGTACGCCGGCGGCGGGCGTCGCCTCGACCACCACCCAGCCGCGGGCCGGATCCCACGCCTCGCACCAGGCGTGGGCGTCTTCGTTCCGGGCGAGCCAGTAGCCGCCGACCGGATTCGACTCCGCCACGACGAACCCGGTGGCGTAGCGGGCCGGCACCCCCCGCATCCGCAGCAGCAGGACCGCGGCGGTGGCGAAGTACTCGCAGTGGGCCGCGGGGCGCCGCACCAGGAACTCCCGCAGCGGGTTTCCCGAACTGCCGATCGCGGCGCCGAGGCGGTACTCGTGGTGTTTGCGGAAGTACTCTTCCACGGCGGCGATGTCCCCGGCCGTCGACCGGCTCCCGGCGAAGGCCCGGTCGGCGACGGCCCGCACGGCCGGGTCGTCGGCCAGCAGCGGGGGGACGGCCGTCAGCCGGTCGTCCGCGGGGTCCACCGGGACCGCGATCCGCTTCCAGACCGGCAGGGCCTCGGGGCCGTCCGGGACGTCGGGGGCGGGGGTTTTCGTCGCCGTGTAGTGCGGCTGGGCGGCGGAGGTGGTGAGGGTCAGGCCGTACTCGTCGGCGTCGAGGATCAACTCCGGCCCGAGGAACCGCACGGTGTTCGGCGGGACGAAGACCGTCCCGCGGAAGTCCTGGGCCGGCCAGACCTCCACCCCGCCCCAGCCCGGCGCCGCGGACGGATCGCCCCCCGCGGCGACGAACGGCGCCCCTTCGTCCGGCAATTCCCCGCCGGTCGGCGGGGGGCGGGTGAAGTCGAACAGGAAGCGGTCCGCCGACTCGCCCAGCGGTCGCCCGCGGCGGGGCAGCGGGGCGGCCGTCCCCTCGGCGGCCCGCGTCCGGGCTTCCTCCTCCCCGCCGACCCAGCGGGTGCCGTCGGAGGTCGCGGAGAGCGTGTAGTAGGCCCGGCCGCGGAGATAGCCGGGCTGCGTCGCGGCGTAGCACCGCAGGGCGACGCTGCGGGAGGCGAACTCCTGCCGCTCCCGCACGTCGCCCAGCCGGGCCTCCCCGCCGAAGCCGGTGGACACCGTCAGCGGCTCCGGCTGGAGGAACCGGCGGACGACCTGGTCCATCGTGCGTTCGTATCGCCGCAGGGTGAGGCTCGCCCCCCACGTGAACCCCGCCACCGCGACGACCACCGCCAGCAGGGCCGCCCGCCGGGGCCACTGGCCGCGAGCCGCGGGACCGGACCGGCCGCCAGGACCGCGACGCAGCAGGCCGAGGCCGCCCGCGGGGTTGCCGGCGCTGAAGTAGATCCCGCACAGCAGGGCGAACAGCACCGCGGCGATCAGAAACCCGGCGCGTTCGGCGTCCGAGGCCCGGATATCGCCGGCGCTCAGCAACACCGCCACCCCGGCGGCGGGCAGCCCGGCGGGCAGCGTCGGCGTGCCGCGGCGGTCGGTTCCCCAGTCGAGGAACAGGCAAACCGCCTGCCCGGCCAGCGCCCACTGGCCGAGGGCGTGTCCCAACGCCCCAATCGCCGGATCCATGTCCGCCTCCGGCCGGTAGTGCGGCAGGACGCGCCAGAGGGCGAGGCAGGCGGCGCCGATCCCGCCGCAGATCAGCAGGAACCGAGCCCGGGAGATCTGCGCCCGCTCCCGCGGCAGCGCCCCCAGCACGGCGGCGATCGCCACGCCCGCCGGCAACAGCAGGGTGCGGCTGAGCGCCGCGAACAGCGCCGCCTGCAACAGGATCATCGCCGCCAGCACGACCCGCCGCGGCCCCGGCGGCGGGGGGGAGGAGGCGGGGGGAGTTGAACCGTGGTCGCTCATCCGAGCCTCCCGGGCGTGGAGAGCGCCGTCCGTCCGCCGGCGCCCAACCGGGCCACCAACGCCCCCCGCGGAGCGTCGTCCGCGGCGATCAGGGCGACGGCGGCGACCTGCTCCAATCCGGTCCACAGCTCCGGCCCGGCGAAGGGATCGCTCTGCGGGTCCGCGGGTTCGACGACGGCCAACGCGTCCAGCGCCGTCTCCAGCGCCGCCCGGTCGGTTCCGCCGCGGAAGCGATGCACGTCCGCCCCGGCGGCGAACAGGGCGAGGTCCCCGCCGTTCCGTCCCACCGCCTCGCAGACCGCCGCGGCCCGGCTCACGGCCGCCTCAAACCGCTCCGGGGAGGCGTCCGCCGGAACGCGGGGGTCGAACACCACGGCCACGCCGGCGGGACTTTCCTCCCGGTACTGCCGCACGACCGGCCGGCCGGTGCGGGCCCAGGCGCGGGCGTCCAGCCGCACGCCGAGTTCCCCCGGCAGCAGGTCGCGGTTGCCGAGGTACTCGGCGCTGTGGCCCTCCCGCTGCCCGGAGTCTCCCGCCCCGCCGCCGCGACCGCCGCCGGCCGGCAGGGGGAGCCGGTCGAGCCGTTCGAACCGCGGCCGCACCAGCAGCGAGCCGACCGCGTGCCCCGCCCGCCCCCCGCCGCGGCCGATGTGAAAGGGGAAGGTGCTCCAGGCCCGCAGCGGGGGGAGTTCGTACCGGCCCCGCCGCCGCGGCCGCAGGGTGAAGACCGCCTCCGCGGTTCCCTTCCCCGGCAGGTAGGGCACGGCGACGACCTCCGGCGTGGGGGCGAACTGCTCCGGCAGGTCGTAGAACCCCACGCAGACGTCGAACGCCGGCACCCGGCGGCGGTTCGTCAGCGTCGCCCGGCCGACGACCGGCGAGCCGGCGGTGGCCCGCTCCGGCAGGAGCACGTCCATCGTCACCTTCGGCCGCAACAGCGAACAGGCCCCGCTGGCGACCGCCAGCAGCATGACGAGCGCGCAAAACGCCTGATAAAGCGGCATCTGCACGCTGACGGTGCCGAGGCCCGACAGGGCGATGCACCAGACGAGGGCCTTGCCGCAGACCGTCAGTTCGTTCCGCCACTGCCGCTGAAAGTAGTCGTAAACGACCTTCGGCAGGCGGAGGAGGGCGAGCATCGCGGGGGAGTGTACGGTGCGGCGGGCGGCGGGCGCTCAGCGGACGAACGGGCCGGCGAATCACGCGTCGCCGAAGACGCGAAGGGCCGCGGCGAGCCCCCACCCCGCGGCCGCCAGCGGGAGCAGGACGGCGAACACTTTGCCGGTCTGCCACACGGCCCCCCGCCAAGGTTCGGCCTCCCAGACCGGCCAGCCCCACGTCACCCGCCGGTCAGACGCGTCGGCGAGCAGCAGCAGGCAGATCGCCGGCGCCGCCCCAAGCGTGCCCGGTACGATCGGCCCCAGCACCCACGCGAGCGGATCGCCGAACCCCGAGAAATCGTCGGCGAAGAACAGGAGGAAGCAAGCCCCGGCGAGCGTCTGCCAAACAAAGATCGTCTGCAATGCCCCTTGTTCGTGGGGTTCGAGCCGATCCAAACGCCGCCGCAACCGGCCGATTACTCGGCGGAGTTCGTTCACGCCGGCACCGGGACGGCGGCGATCGCCTCTCGCAGCACGTCGGCCTTCTTCGTGCCGCTGAACTTCGCCTCGCCGGACAGCATGCAGCGGTGGGCCAGCACCGGGGCGGCGACCCGCTGCACGTCGTCCGGGCGGACGAAGTCGCGGCCGGCGAGGTACGCGGCGGCCTGGGCGGCCCGGAACAGCATCAGCGAACCGCGGGGGCTGGCGCCCAGGTCCAGCCGCTTCTCCTGGCGCGTGCGGCGGCAGACCTCCACCACGTACTCGGCGACGGGCCGCTCCACGAAGACCGACCGCACGGCGGCCTGCATCTTCAGTAAGTCTTCGCCGGTCAGCACCGGTTCGACCGTCTCCAGCGGGTGCACGCGGGCCTGGTCGAACAGCATGTCAACCTCCGCCTCGGCGGCCGGGTAGTCCAGCGTGAGGCGGACGAGGAACCGGTCCAATTGGGCCTCCGGCAGCGGGAAGGTGCCGTGGAAGTCGGCCGGGTTCTGCGTCGCCAGCACGAAGAACGGGGCCGGCAGCGGGCGGACGTTCCCCTCGACGGTCGCCTGCCCCTCGGCCATTGCCTCCAGCAGGGCGGATTGGGTGCGGGGGCTGGCCCGGTTGATCTCGTCGGCCAGCAGCACGTTGCAGAAGATCGGCCCGGGGCGGAACGTGAGCGAGCCGTCCGCCGGGTTAAACACGTTCCCGCCGAGGATGTCCGCCGGCAGCAGGTCCGGGGTGAACTGGACCCGGTGGAAGTCCAGCGAGAGGCTTTTGGCGAGGGCCTTGGCGAGGGTTGTTTTGCCGACGCCCGGGACGTCCTCCATCAGCACGCTGCCGCCGGCCAGCAGGGCGGTGAGCAGTAGGTCGATCGCCTCCGGCTTGCCGAGGATCACCCCGGCCAGATTCGCCCGCAGCCGCTCGATCTGCGGCCGGCGGGCCGGGGCGGTGAAGTCGGAGACCTGACCGTTCGTGCGGTGCGGCGGGGCGGCGGTCGCGTCAGTCACGCTCGGAGTCTAGGTAATGGGTGACGAAAGCGAAGCCACCGCCACCTGAACTCCGCCCGGGATCGATCGTGCCCGCCGATCCTCCGAAGCACGCCGACCGAGACCACATCGCGGGGGCGCTGTTCGGCGGCCCGACCGGTTGGGCCACCGCGACGGCGGCCCTGCATTGGCAGGACCTGCTGGCCGGCGAGTGGGGACGGGATTCCTTTGAGGGACTGCTCGCCGCGGCGTTGCCCGCAGGGCTGATCGCGGGAGCGGCGGGGGCGACGGCGCTGGAGCGGTTCGCCGCCCGCCGGCTGGCCCCGTGGCCCTCGCTGGCGGTTTCCTTCGGGGGCGCTTTGGCGGGCGGGGCGCTCGCGGCGCCGGCGGCGCTGGGTGCCGTCCGCCTGCTCGTTTGGGCGGGCCATGGCTGGCTCGTCGGCTAAATCCCCCGCCGGCCTATACTGCCCGCGTGCCCTCCCCCGCCCCGAACCGCCGCGCGTTCCTCACCGGCGTCGCCGCCCGCGACGCGGCCGTCGACGCGCTGGCGGACGCCGTGGCCGGCGACGAAGACGCCGCCCCGCCCCCGCCGGCAGCCGGGGACAGCGTCCGCGTCGCCCAGCGGTCGATGGCCTGCGAGTTCGCCTGCGCCCTGAACCCCGGCGACCGCAGCGCCGTGATGCACGCTGGCGACGCCCTGGCGATCGTGCACGAACTGGAGGGGCAACTCTCCATCTACCGGCCGGACAGCGAAGTCAGCCGCCTGAACGACGCGGGGGCCGCGAACGACGTGGAGCCGGGGCTGTTCGGCCTGCTGACCCGGGCGAAAGAGTTGGCCGAACGCACCGACGGGGCGTTCACCCCGCTGGCCGGGTCGCTGGTGGCGGCGTGGCGGGCGGCCCGGGCGGAGAACCGCATCCTCGACGAGGCCGAGGCCGCCCGGGAGGCGGAGCACTGCGGGGCGGAAAATCTGACGCTCGACTCAGAAACCCGCTCCGTGCGGATCGGGGAGGGCGCGCGGATCGACCTCGGCGGCATCGGCAAGGGGTACGCGCTGGATCGGGCGGCGGCGCATCTGATCGAACAGGAGATCCCCGCCTTCCTGTTGCACGGCGGCCGCAGCAGCGTGCTGGCCTGGGGGCCGCACCACGGTTCGGAGGGCTGGCCGGTCGGGCTGGGGGACCCGCACCGCACGACCCGGCGGCTGGGGACGGTCGTGTTGCAGGACCGGGCGATGGCGACGAGCGGCTCGAACGTGCAGTTCTACCGGCACCGGGGACGGCGGCTGGGGCACCTGCTCGACCCCCGCACCGGCTGGCCGGCGGATCCCGATCGACCGGGAGGGCTGTTGAGCGTCGTCGCTTTTGCAGAATCCGCCGAAGCGGCCGACGCCCTCGCGACCGCGCTGTTTGTGCTCGGCTTGCCGGCGGCGACAGCGTTCCTTGATGCGAACCCGGCGTTCGGGGGTATACTGGTGGCTCCCCCCAAGGGCGGGCAGCTCCCGGTCACGATCCGCAATGTCGATCCGGGTTCTTTGTTTCTCGACCCGGCCGCCGTCCTGCGCGTGGACTGACCCGTGATCTCCGTGAACCCAGACCGTCACCCCGCCCCGTCCGCCCCCGGGGATCGCCCCGTGGCGGATCCCCGCCGCATCGCCGTAATCGCCTGCGTGCTGCTGGTCACGCTGCGGCTGTTCATCGGCTGGCAACTGGCCTACGAGGGCTTCTGGAAGGTCGCCACCCTCGACACGACCACGCCCTGGACCAGCGAGGGCTACCTGAAGAACGCGCAGGGTCCCTTCCGCGACTTCTTCCGCGGCATGACCGGCGACCCGGACGACCTCGGCTGGCTGGACTACGACGCCGTCAACGCCCGCTGGAACGACCGCTACCGCCGGTTCGTCTCCTTCTACGACCTCTCCGACGCTCAGAAGCGCCGGCTCGACGAACTATTCGTCGGCCCCGCGGACTTCCGGGCCGAGGTGGAGGAGTTCCCCGAGGGGGTCGAGGTGCCGAAAGAGCTGGCCGACTTCGTCGAGTTCAACCCGCAGACCCAGCGGATCATCGTCGACGGCCGCCGGCACCTCACGCTGGACGAAAAGAAAAAACTGCTCGCGTTGGTCGGGGAGTACCTGGACGAGGACGGCGTGCTGATCGAGCCGCCGGAGAAGAACGACGCCGAGAACTACACCAACTGGGAACTCGCCAAGAAGTACACGGAGGCGATCGAGCGGGTCTACCAGCGGGCCACGAACCTCAGCTACCGGGAGCGGCTGGACGTCGCCACCCGCATCGACCCGGACGCCCCCCGCGTGGTGTTCGGGGGGTTCAAGGGCACCATCGGCGACGACTACACCCCGATCGACAGCTACTACAGCACGCTGCTGGCCGAGTACGAGAAGGCTCGGGCCGAGGCCGAGACCGATTACCAGCGGGAGCACGCCGAGACCCTCTACGGCGAGATTCAGGAGCTGAAAAGCGCCCTCGTGAACCCGGTCAAGGCGCTGGACGCCCAGCTGACCGACGACATGTACAACCTGCTCACGCCGGAGCAGCGGGCCAAGGGCGCCATTCCGCAGCGGTGGGACACGGTCCGCGTCGCGGACACGCTGACGATCACCGGCCTGTGCACGCTGGGCACCCTGTTGCTGATCGGCTTCCTGACCCGCTTCGCCGCCGTGATGGCGGGGATCATGGTGTTCGGCTTCTACCTCGCCTGGCCGCCGTGGCCGGGGGTGATCGAGGCCCCGGGGCCGGATCACGCCCTGGTGGTCAACAAGAACCTGATCGAGGTGATGGCGCTGTTCGCACTGGCCGCCCTGCCGACCGGCCGCTGGTTCGGCGTCGACGGGCTGCTGTACGGCCTGTGGAACCGCTGGCGCGGCCGCCGGGAGCGGGCCGCCGCGGCGAACGCCGCCCCCGCGTCCGCGTCGACCGTCGCGGACAAAACCGAGACCGCCGCCGAGGCCCCGCCGGCCGCCTCCCGCGACACCTATTCCGTCTCCCGCACCTGACCTCTCGTCCGCTCCACGCCGCGGCGTTCGCGCCGCCGCGTGAACGTCGCCCCGCGAAAACGGTTCCATCAAGTGCGACCGATTTCGCGTAGAATCCCCGTACGCCCCGCCCTCCCGCACGCCCCGCCTCCCAACGAGCCGTCCCGCCATGCACCTCACCCCCGAACAGGAACAGATCGGCAACGACAACTTCTACGACTCCGTCGGCGAAACCCGGCGTGAGTTCTTCGCCGGCGTCGGCGCCGTCACGGCGGGTCTGGGCGCCGCGTACTTCGGCTACAGCAAGCTGAAAGGCGACCCGGTCAAGGTCGGGTTCATCGGCACCGGCGACGAGGGCAACATCCTCATCACGGAGCACCCGCCGGAATACATGGACATCGTCGCCGTCGCCGACGCGCGGCCGTCCAACCGCAAGCGTGTCTTCGAGGGCGACGGCAACGAGCACCGCGTCGGCCTGCGGAAGAAGCTCGGCGCCGAGGCCGCCGCGAAGATCAAAGTTTACGAGAGCGCCGACGAGCTGCTCGCCGACGACGAGATCGAAGCCGTCGTCATCGCCGTGCCGCTGAACATGCACGCCCCGCTGGCGATCCAGGCTCTGGAAGCCGGCAAGCACGTGCTTTGCGAAAAGCTGATGGCGAAGACCGTCGGCGACTGCAAGGCGATGATCCGGGCCGCCCGCAAGGCGAACAAGCTGCTGGCCGTCGGCCACCAGCGGCACTACTCCGTGCTGTACGACAACGCCAACCACCTCGTGCAGCAGGGCCTGCTGGGCGACATCAAGTACATCCGGGCCCAGTGGCACCGGAACAGCTCCTTCCCCGGCCGCGACGCCTGGCGGAAGCCGAAGAACCGCTGGCCCAAGGCGGACCTCGTCCTCGACGGCAAGACCGAGAAGTACGGCTACGAGGACCTGGACCACCTCATCAACTGGCGCCTGTACGACGAGACCGGCGGCGGCCTGATGGGCGAACTCGGCTCCCACCAGATGGACGCCGCCAGCATCTTCCTCGGCAAGGTGCACCCCGTCGCCGTCTCCGGCTACGGCGGGACGAACTTCTACGGGATCGAAGGCGTCGGCCCGAAGGACAAGTGGGTCGACGACCGCGAGATCTACGACCAGATCTTCACCACCTTCGAGTTCCCCGGGCAGCACTACCACCGCGACAGCGACGACCGCTGCGTCGTCACCTACAGCTCGATCACCACCAACCGCTTCGAGCCCTACGGCGAGCTGGTCTACGGCTCCCGCGGCACGCTCATCATGAAGGCGGAGAAGGAGGCCCTGCTCTACAAAGAAGCCGGTCCGACCGGCGGCGGCGGCCCGGACCAGCGGCTGTGGGTGGTCAACGCCGGCGAGGCCGGCGGCCCGGCCCTCGACAGCTACGAGACCACCGCCCCCTCCGCCGCCGGCAGCGCCGCGGCGAGCACCATGCCGGATAAGATCTCCCGCGGCTACACGGAGGAGATGGAGCACTTCTGCTACATGATCCGCGAGCAGGCCGGCGACTATTACCCCGGCGGCAACCCGGTTCCGCCGTCCGAGGGCGGCCTCCGCTGCAACGGCGAGATCGCCATGGCCGACGCCATCATGGCCCACACCGCCAACATGGCGATGCGGTACGGCATCCGCATCCCCTTCGAGCAAAGCTGGTTCGACTGGCAGAGCGACGAGGTGCCCGAGAAGAGCGTCCCCGAACTCGCCGCCAAGGTGAAGGAGGCGTCCGGCGGCAAGATCGGCGACCCGAACCGCAAGGCCGCCCCCTCCGTGCCGGACGAGATGAAAACGGCCTGACCCGGTGACGTTCCCCCCGTCGACCCCGACCGCCGGGGGCCTGATCGACGGGTGGACGTGGTCCGCCGACTTGCCGACCGCCGCGGGCGTTTTGCTCGCGGCGGTTTGCTGCGCGGGGATCGGCCTGTGGTGGAACCCGCCGCCCGGCGGCCGGGTCCGGCGGACGGCCGTCGCGCTGCTCCGTCTCGCCGCGGCGGCCGTGATCGCCCTGCTGGCCCTCGGGCCGGAGCGCCGCCGTGAGGGCGACCCCGAACCGGTCCCGCTCTCCGTACTGCTGGACGTGTCGGAGAGCATCTCGGACGGCGACGCCGCCCTCGCCCTGCTCCGCCGCTGGGAGGAGGGTCGGCCGCTGTCGGTTCGCCCCTTCGCCGCCGCCCTCGCCCCGCCGGCGCCGTTGGGTGAGTTGAACCCGGCCTACCAGCCCGATGCGCAAGCATCGGCCGCGGGTGGAGCCGCGGCTGGGAAAGACGCACCGCCGGAGCGTGCGCTCCGGGCTGGTACTGACCGGCGGATTGACCGCTCACAGACTGACCCTGCCGCCGCGGTGCGGGCGGCGCTGGGCGAACCGGCGGTGCGGCGGGCCGGGGCGCTGGTCGTGGTCACGGACGGCCGCTCGACGGTCGGCCCGGCGGGGCGGCTCTCCGCCGCCGCGGACGCCGCCCGGGAGGCCGGCGTGCGGTTGCTGGTCGTCGGCGCTGGCGCGCCGGACCCGCTCGGCGCCCCGCGGCTGGCGGCTCTCACCGCGACCCGGCCGCTCGGCCCCGGGGAGCCGGTGGAGATCGCCGCCCGCTGGGCCTTCGCCGACGGTGCCCCCGCCCCGCCCCCGCGGCTGACCGCCACGCTGACGGACCGCACCGACGGCGCCGTCGTCGCCGCCGGACCGGCGACCGTCGAGCCGGGCCCCCCCGACGGGGCTGCGACGTTCGCCGCGACCGTCGTGCCCCCCGCGGCCGGCCCCCGCACCTACGACCTCACCCTGACCGCCCGCGGCGAGCCGTTCCCGGAGGCCGCCGGTTCGCTGACGATCGAGGTCCTCGACGGCACGACCCGCGTCCTGCTCCTCGCCGATCGGCCGCGGCACGAGGTGCGATTCCTCCAGTCCCTGTTGGAGCGGGAGCCGACCGTCGACCTGACCGCCGCCGTCGGCGACGCCCCCCGTCCCCCGGACGGCGAACCGTTCGACGTGCGAATCCTCGTCGGCGAGGAGGAGCCCAACGCCCCCCCCGCCGCGGCCGGCGGGCGGATCGTGGCGACGACGACGCCCGCCGGGCCGCCGCCCGTTCGCCCGCCCACGGAGCCGACGGTGGTCGTGCCCACGGCCGCCGGGCGTCGGCTGGGGCTGTTCGCCGCGGTCCCGCCGCCGCTGTTCCTCGCCCTGCCCGACGCCCCCCCCGACCCCGCCGCCGCCGTGCTGGCGACCGCCGGCGGGGCGCCGCTGGTCACGCTGCGGCGAACGGCCCGGGGGGCTCGGATCACGGTCGCCGCCCCCCAGACCTGGCGCTGGCGGGGCGAGGCGACAGCGGGCCTCGGCGACGACGGCGACGTGCACCGTCGCTTCTGGCTCGCCGCGATCCGCCTCGCCGCGGCGGCCCCGGGGACGACGCCGGCCCTGCGGGTGGAGCCGACGACGATCGAGGCCGGCGGCGTCGCCACGGTCTACGCCGAGGGGACGGGGGCGACGGCGGTGCGGGTCGAGGGGCCGGGCGTGACCCGGTCGCTGCCGCTGGCCGCCGACGGTTCCGCGACGATCGGGAACCTGCCGCCGGGCCGGTTTCGCGTCTTCCCCGTCGGCGGCCAACCCGGCGGGGCGGCCGGGGACGCCGTGGAACTGACCGTGACCGCCCCGCCCGCCGAAGGGGAACGGACCTCGCAGGACCGGGCCGACCTGCTGCGGGCCGCGGAGCGCTCCGGCGGCCGGTTCCTCGCCCTGGCCGACGCCGCCGGCGCCCCGAACTTCCTCCCCCCGCCGCCCCGCACGCCGGCCGCGGCGACGACGGAGCGGCCCGCCGAAGCCGCGTGGCCGGCCCTGCTGATCGCGGGGCTGCTGTGCGGCGAGTGGCTCCTCCGCCGCCGCGGGGGCGGCGTATGATGGCCGTTCCGCGGCCCTTTTCTTCCCCCTGAACCGCCTGCCCCGACTCCCCGTGACGGCGCCCGCCCCGGACCCGCTGGCCGCGTTGGACGCCGCCGGGCGCCGGCTGCGGCGGGCGGCGCTGACCGCCGGGCTGGCGAAGACGGCGGCGGTCGCGGCCCTGGCGACGCTCGCCGTGGCGGCCGCGGACGCGTTCGGCGGGGGATTCGATCCGAAGGAACTGCGGGCCGCCCGCTGGGTCCTCGTCGGGCTGACCGCCGCGGCGGCGCTGCGGTGGCTGGGCGGGCCGCTGCTCCGGCGGCCGGACCGGGCGGCCCTCGCCGCCGCCGCCGACCGGCTCGCCGGGGGCAACGACCGGCTGGCGGCGGCGCTCTCCTCCCCGGCCGCGGCGGCCGGCCCGCTGCGGGAGCGCCTGCTGGGGGCGACGGCGTTCGTGCCCCCCGCCCCGCGCCGCGGCCGACTGCGGGGGGCGGTTGGAGCGTTGCTGCTTTGCGGGGGTCTCATGGGGGCGTGGCTCGTCGCCGACCCGTCCGCCGCCACGGCCGCGGCCGCCCGGCTGACCGGCACGGCGGGGCTGGAACCGCTGCGGTTGGAGGCGGCGGGGCGGCTCGTTCCGCGGGGCCTCTCCGAAATCCCCCTGCCGGCGGGCGCCGAGACGACGCTCCGGGCCGTCGCCCCCGGCGGCCGCTCCACCGGCGTGGTCCGCTGGCGGGTCGCCGGGGCGACGCTCACGCCGATCGCCCCGGACGCCGTCCGCGTGCCGCTCGCCGCGGCCCCCGTCACGGTGGCGGCGTCCGCGGACGGGTTCCGCTCCGCCCTGCTCACCCTCCGGCCGGTCGCCGCGCCGGCGGTGACGGAGTACCGGGTCGTCGTGGAAACGCCGGGCCGGCGGAAAACGACCTTTCGCTCCCCGACGGCCGTGGCGGTCGAACCGACCGACCGGGTGCGGGTCGAGGCGACCGCGGCCCCGCCGGCGGAGGTGCGGCTGCTCACGCCGCCGGGCGGGCCGGAGGTCCAACGAGACGGCGACGGCTGGCGACTCCGCCGTCTGCGGCCCGGCGACTGGCCGGTGGGGGTCGCCGTCGCCCCCCGCGATCGGCCGTTCGTGTCCGCCTCCCCGGATGGAAACGGCGCCTCGCCGCGGCCGCTGTTCACGCTGCGGGTGCGGGAGGACGCCCCGCCGCGGGTCGCGCTGCTCGAACCTCCGAAAGACGCCACCGTCACGCCGGCCGGCACGCTGATCCTCCAGGCGGAGGCCGACGACGACCGCCCCGGACTGCTGGTGGCGTTGTCCGCTCGCGGCGAGGTTCTGCAAACCGCCGAGTCCGGCGAAGCGTCGAAGGTCGCGGCGACCGCGGAGTTCTCCCCCGCGGCGAACCTGCTTCCCGGCGACGCGTTCATCGTGTTCGCCGCCGCGATCGACGCCCGCAACCAGCGGACGAATACGCCGCCGCGGACAGTGCGGGTCGTCTCGCCGGAGGAAAAGCGGGACGAATTGGAGGCGGCCGTTCCCCCGCCCGCCGCCGCGTTGCAAGGGGCCGCCGCGGCCGCCGCGGAGCTGGCGACGCGGATCGCGGAAGGGGCGCCGGTCGACCCGGCGGAGGTCCGGCGGACGTTGGAGCGATTGGAGGCCGACTTCGCCGCCCCGGTGCGGACCGCCGCCGCGGAGGCGGCCCGCAATGCCGTCTCCCCCGGCCCCCGCCTGACCGCCGCGGGCCGGGAAGAGCGGGAGGCCCTGCCGGCGATCGGCGCGGCCGCGGACCGGTTGCGGGCGGCGCTGCGGACCGGAGAGGCCGAGGCGGCCGCGGCGCAGTGGTCGGAACGACTCGCCGCGAGCGCCGGCCGTCTGGCGGACGCCCTCGCCGCGGCGGAGGGGGCCGAGACCGCCGGGGCGCTGCGGGAGGAACAGCGCGGCCTGACCGACCGCACCGCCGCCGCCGCCCGTGACGGCGGGGGGGACGCCGCCGGCCTCGCCGAGGAGCAACGCGAAATTGCCGACGCCTTGGGAGCGCTCCGTGACGGCCCGGCGGCGGAGGCGCTGCGGACCGCGGCCCGGGAACTGTCAGCGGGGCGGCTCGCCGACGCCGTCGCCCGGCAGCGGGAGGCCCTCGCCCGCTGGGAGGAGGCCGCCGGCGCCGCGGGGTCTCCCGCCGATCCGTCGGAGCGGGGCGAGGCCTTGTCGGCCCTCGCCGCCCGGCAGCGGGCCGCGGCGACGGGACTGCGGGCGGTGGCGGACGAAGGTCTGACCGGCCGCCGGGCCCTGCGGGCGTTGCGGGAGGTGGGCGAGGAGGAGACGGCGGTGGCGGACGCCCTCGCCGCCTTCGCCCCGACCGCCGACGCCGTGACCGCCGCCGCCGCGGGCGCCTCCGCGGCGGAGGCCCGGACTGTGGCGGAGGGCGTGGAGGCCCGCCGCGACGCCGCCGAGTTGCTCCCCCTCGCCGAGCGGGCCGCGGCCCGGCTGGAGGCGCTGGCCGGTTCGCCGGACGGTTCCTCCCAGGACGACTCCCCCCCGGACGGCGCCGAGGAAGAGACGCCGCAGGACGAAGCCGCCGAGGGGATCGACGCCGCGGCCCTCGCCCGCTGGCAACGGTTCCTGCGGGAGCGGACGCTCGGCGACGCCCCGGACCTGCCGGCGCTGGCGGCGGAGCAGCGGGCCCTCGCCGCGGCGCTGCCGGCGGAGGCGCCGGCGGCCGAGCCGGCGACGGAGGCGGCGGCCCGGCTGGCCGACGGGGCCCCCGCCGCCGCCGCGGAGCGGCAACAGGCGGCTCTGGACCTGTTGGCAGAGCGGGGGGCGGCGGCGTTGTCGGCCGCGTCGACGCCGGAACCGAGTCCCGGACCGCCGCCCGCATCGCCGACGGGGCCGGAGCCGGGTACACTGCCGGACGCGGGCACGGAGGACGCCGCCGCCCCCGGCGTCGCGGGGGGCGGTGCGGGCGCGGGCGGTTCGTCCGGGACCGGCGGGGCGTCCGGTCTCGTCGTCGACGGGACGCACGTCCCCTGGGGTCGCCTGCCGGCCCGGCTGCGGGAGCGGTTGAAGGACGCCGCGGACGCCCCCGCCGCCCCGGGCTTCGCGGAGCTCACCGCCCGCTACCGGGCCCGCCTCGGCGAGGCGGCCGATTCGCCGCCCTCCCCCCCGCCTGCTTCCCCGTCCGCTTCCCCCCCGTCGAACGCTCTCCCGTGACCGCCCCGTCCCGCCCCGCCGACCCCCGCGCCGGCTCCCCGGACGACGGGTCGCCCCCTGTCTCGCCGAACCAAGGCTCGCCCAACGAACCGGTTCCGCCGCCGGTCGTGCCGGCCCCGCCCACGCCGGGGCCGCCGCAGGCCGAGGAGGAGGGCGTCCGGCTGCAACGCTATCTCGCCGCCGCGGGCTACGGCGCCCGGCGGGAGTGCGAGGAACTGATCACCGCCGGCCGGGTGACGATCGACGACGAGGTCGTCACCGAACTGGGCACCAAGGTCGTGCCCGGCGAGCAGGAGGTCCGCGTGGACGGGGAGCGGGCGAAGGTCGCCCCCCGCAAGTACTACCTGCTGAACAAACCGGCCGGCGTGCTGTGCACCAACCGCGACCCGCACGGCCGGCCGCGGGCCGTCGACCTGGTGGAGGCCGGCGACACCCGGCTGTTCACCGTCGGCCGGCTCGACGAACACAGCCGCGGCCTGCTGATCGTCACCAACGACGGCGAGCTGACCCAGAAGCTGGCCCACCCGCGGAACCGCGTCATCCGCAAGTACCGGTTGCAGGTCGCCGGCGTGCCGAAGCCGGAGACGTTCCGCAAGCTCCGGCAGGGTCTGCACTTCGAGGAAGGATTGTTCCGGCTTAACACCGCCAAGAAGCTCAAGACGCACGGCAGCAGCGCCACGGTCGAGGTGGAGCTCGCCCAGGGCCGCAACCGCGAAATCCGCCGGCTGTTCGCTCGGGTGGGGCACAAGGTGATGCAGCTTGAACGGGTGCAGTTCGGCCCGCTGAAACTGGGCGATCTGGCCCCCGGCAAGTTCCGCCCGCTGACCCGCGAGGAGGTGCGGGCGCTTCAGAACCTCAAGCCGGAGGACGCCGACCGGGCTCCCCACGCGCTCGGCCGCCGGGCGAAGGGCCGCCGGCCGGGCAATCAGCCGCCCAAAGGCTTCGGCGGCAAGGGCGGCGGGAACCGCGGGCGGGGCGGCTACGGCCCGCCGGGCAAGAAGGGCAAAGGCGGCGTCCGCGGCGGCGCCCGTCCCAGCGGCCGGGGGCGTCGATGAGCGGCCCCGCCGTGCTCCCCCACGCCGACGCGGTGCAGACGACCGCGACCGTCGCCGCACAGAAACAGATCGCGAAGGGCACCTTCCGGCTATCGCTGAACTGCCCGACGATCGCCGGCCGGATCGAGCCGGGGCAGTTCCTCATGCTCCGGCTGCCCGGCCGCGACGACCCGCTGCTGGGCCGGCCGTTCGCCCTGTACGACGTGGCCGACGACGGGGCGTCGTTCTCCATCGGGTACGTCGTGATCGGCAAGATGACCCGGCTGATGGCGGAGCTGACGGCCGGCGAGACGGTCGAACTGTGGGGCCCGCTGGGCCACGGCTTTCCGGAACCGGACGCCTCGGGCGCCGGGCCGACGCTGATGGTCGCCGGCGGCATCGGGCAGACGCCGTTCCTCGCGGCGGGACGGGAGATCCTCGGCGCCGCGGCATACGGCGACCGCGGCCGGTTCGCTCCGCCGGCTCACCCGCCGGAACTGCTGTACGGGGCCCGCTCGGCGGAGTACGTCGCCGACGTGCCGCGGTTCGAGGCGGCCGGCATTCCGGTGTCGGTCGCCACGGACGACGGCTCCCTCGGCCGCCACGGCTTCGTCACGGAACTGCTCGCAGAACGATTGGCCGGCGAAAGGAAGCCGGCCCGCGTGCTGACCTGCGGGCCGGAGCCGATGATGAAGGCCGTCGCGAAGCTCTGCGCCGCGGCCGGCGTGCCCTGCTGGGCCAGCCTGGAGAGCCCGATGGCCTGCGGCTTCGGGGCCTGCTTCAGTTGCGTGGTGAAAGTGCGGGACGACCGCTCCGCCGACGGCTGGGACTACCGCCGCAGCTGCCTGGAGGGCCCGGTGTTCCCCGCGGAGACCCTCACCTTCGACTGACCGCCCGCGCAACCCGGCCCCCCCGGGACGGCCGGTGGCGCTCGAAGCGGCCGGCGGTTTGCGAATCGTCCCCCGATCGCGTCACACTGCCGGCCTTCGCCCCCTTCCTTCCCGGATTGTCGATTCCATGAAATCGCTCGCTCTCTGCCTCGCCCTCTGCGCCGCCGCCCCGGAACCTCAAGCGGAGAACGCGGACGGCTGGGTCTCCATGTTCGACGGCAAAACGCTGGACGGCTGGAAAATTAACGAGCGTCCCGACGCCTGGAAGGTGGAAGACGGCGCCATCGTCGTGAACGGCAACGTCTCCCACCTGTTCCACGAAAAAGAGTTGACCGACTTCGCCTTCGAGTGCGAAGTGAAGACCACCCCGGGCAGCAACTCCGGCATCTTCATCTGCACGAAGTACCAGGACTCCGGCTGGCCGGCCCAGGGTTATGAGGTGCAGGTGAACGTGTCCCACGGCGACCCGGTGAAGTCCGGCTCGTTGTACAACACGGTGAAAATCTTCGACCCGCCCGTGAAGGACAACGAGTGGTACAAGCAGAGCGTTGTCAAAAAGGGCAACAAGGTGACCGTCTCGATCAACGACAAGGTGCTGTACGAGTTCGACGAGCCGCCCGGCGTCTCGATCCCCCGCAAGCTGGGCAAGGGCGTGATCGCCCTGCAGGCCCACGACCCGGGCAGCAAGGTTTACTTTCGCAATCTGAAGTACAAGGACCTCTCCGGTGAGTGACGGAACCAGCCCCGGCCGGTCGATCGGCAAACGATGCGTCGTGCTGTCGATCCCGGGCCTGCGCGAGCGGGACCTGCCGGGAATGCCGCGGCTGCTCGCCCTGATGGAGGCGGGCGTCACGGTGCCCCTGGAGCCGGAGTTCCCGGCGGTCACCTGCCCGGTACACGCCGCCATGACGACCGGGGCGAAGCCTTGCGAGCACGGCGTGATCGCCAACGGGTTCTACTGGCGTGAGGGCACGGACGTGCCGGAGCACAGCCGCCCCGGCACGGTCGAGCTGTGGACCGCCTGGGACGCCGCCGTGCAGACCCCGCGGGTGTGGGACCAGCTGCGCGAGGCCGACCCGGCCCTCACTTCCGCCGTTTGGTTCCCGATGCCCGCCAAGGGGGCGAGCGCCGACACGATCTGCACCCCCGCCCCGATCCACAACCCGGACGGCTCCGAATCGCTCTGGTGCTACACCAAGCCGACGGAGCTGTACGGGGAGTTGATGGGGGAACTGGGCCATTTTCCGCTGATGAACTTCTGGGGGCCGCTGTCGGCCGTCACAAGTTCGCAGTGGATCGTGGACTCCGCGGTGCTGGCTCAGAAATCGCACCCCACGCGGTTCGCCTTCGTCTACCTGCCGCACCTCGACTACGCCGCCCAGAAGTTCGGCCCGGACAGCGCCGAGCACGAACGAGCCGTGGGCGAGTTGGACGCGGTCATCGGCAGCTTGGCGAACGGCCTTGAAGAGGCCTTCGCCGGGGACGAGTGCGTCTGGATCGTCGCCGGGGAGTACGCCATCACGCCGGTCAGCGGCCCGGCGTACCCGAACCGGGTTCTGCGGGAGGCCGGGCTGTTCACGCCGGTCGAACAGGACGGGCTGGAGCATTTCGACCCGACCGCGACGCCGGCGTTCGCGGTGTGCGACCACCAGTTGGCCCACGTCTACCTCCGCGACGAGGCGGACGTGGAGCGGGCTGCGGAGGTTCTGCGGGCGACCGACGGCGTCGCCGCGGTGTTCACGGGCGAGGACCGGGGAGAGATCGGCCTCGACTGCTCGCGTGCCGGCGACCTGGTGCTCACCGCGGAACCGGACCGTTGGTTCGCCTATTACTGGTGGACGGACGACGCGAAGGCCCCGCCCTTCGCCCGCACCGTCGACATCCACCGCAAGCCCGGCTACGACCCGGTGGAGATGTTCCTCAAGCCCGGCACCCGCGAGACGCCGCTGGACGCCACGCTGGTGAAGGGCTCCCACGGTCTGACCCGGGCGACCGGCGGCGGCGCCGACACGGACACGGTGCTGCTGATCTCCGACCCCGAGTTGCGGCCCGCCGGCGGACCGGCGACGCACGCGGAGATCCCGGAGCTCGCCCTGCGGGCTCTGGCCCACGTCGACTGACCGACCCTGCGGGTTGCGGGGCGCCGGATCATCCGGCGGGGCGGCGGGCGCCGATCTGTGTCGGCATGCCCGCCCCGCCCCCGGCCGCCGACGCAGCGCCGGACACGGCGCACGACCCGCCGCCGGAGGCCGTGCCGCCGGACGTCGCCCGAGCCCTGGAGGACGGGACGAACCGGGAGCGGCTCGAACTGATCCGCGGCCGCGACGCCCTCTCGGACGCGGCCCACGCCGAACTGCTGACGGCGTGCCGCGGGTGGCGGACGCTGCTGCGGCTCATCTGGCGTCACCCCGACGCCGCGGTGCGGGTCGACGGACTGCGGCTGGTCGCGGACGCCGGCCTGCTGGGCGAGGGGCCGGCGGTGTTGAACGCGCTGTCCGACGAACGCCCGGAGGTGCGGGACGCCGCGGAGGCGGCGGCGGTCGCCCTGGCGGAGGCGGCGGACGCCGCGGCCCGGACCGGCGCCGGCGACGAGCCCGGCCGACGGGCCTTCGTGGCGGCGCTGGCAGCCCACCTGGCCACCGAGGGGCCGCGGGCGGAGGCGGCGGCCGGCTGGCTGGCGATCGCCGCCTCGGCCGGGGACGAGGAGATCGCCTCCGTCTCCGCCGACCCGCTCGCCGGGCCGCGGCTGGAGGCGGCGCTGGAGACGAACGCCCACCCGGGGGCGGTGCGGACGCTGCTCGGCCTGCTCAGTCTGCGGCGGCCGCCGCGCTGCGCGCTGCGGGCGGCGGGGCGGACGGACCCCGGCTTCCTCATCCCACTGCTCAAAACCGTCGCCCGGGCCGGCGCCGGTTCGCTGCCGGGGCTTCCGCCGCTGGACTGGCTCCGCGAACCGGAGGCGATCCTCAACGCCGTCCCCGCCTGCCTGCAAACGGCGATCGAGGAACTGGCCGACCGCGTGTGCGAACCGGGGCGGAGCCGGCGGGCGGTGCGGCTGTGGTTGATCGTCCACGGCGCCGCGGCGGCCCGGCGGGCAGCGGAGCCGGTGCTCCGCGAACTGCCGGCGGACGCCCGCTGGCAAACGCTGACGACGGCCCTCGCCTCGCCGGACGTCGACGTGGTGGCCTGGGCGACGGAACTGTTGGTGGTCCACCGCGTGCCTGGTTGGCCGCGGCGGTTGCTGGCGCTGTCCTCCCACGAGAGCGGCGCCGTGCGGGCCGCCGCCGCCGCCGCCCTCCGCGACGCCGCCGGCGAGACCGCCGGCCGTCCCGGCGCCCCGCGGTTCGCCTCGCCCCGCTTCGCCCGGTCCGCGGGCGGCGGGGCTACATCAGCTCGGCAAGGGCGGGCAACGCGTCGCTGACGCGGTGGATCTTCCCGTCGGCGTCCACGCAGGCCAGCACGGTGCGGCCGGTCGCGATCAGCTGGTCGCCGCGGCGGAGTTCGTAGTCGTGCTCCAGCTTCGCCGGGGTGACGCGGGAGACGGTCGTGGTGAGGGTCAGCAGGTCGTCGTAGCGGGCCGGGCTGCGGTACTTCACGTTCGCCTCGACCACGACGAGGAACCGCCCGGACTTCTCCACGTCCGCATAGCTGCCGCCGTCCTCGCGGAGGGCCTCGGTGCGGCCGATCTCGAAGTAGATCAGGTAGCCGGCGTGGTGCAGCACGCCCATCGCGTCCGTCTCGGCGTAGCGAACGCGGATCTCGGTGGTGTGGGAACGGTTCAAGACCTGATCCGGTGTGAGGAACGCTCGGGGCGACGCACCGCGTCGCCCCGGGTTGGACGCGGAGCGTCCGGCCGCTCTGCGGCCCGTGCGACCCGACGCGGAGCGTCGGGACGAGCGAGTCCGTCGTCAGGAGACCTGCGTGGCCTGGGCGTAGGTGCGGCCGTCGCCGGAGTTGGGGGCGAGCGCCAACTGGTACAGCTTCCGCCCCGTTTCGGTGGGGTAGCGGCGGTCGATACAGGCCTGGCAAAGGCTGTTTCGGGCCATGCGGACCGACTCCGCGATGCTGGCGACCGGCAGATACCGCAGCGAGTCGGCGCCGAGTTCGTCCGCCATCGCCCGTTCGACCTCCGCGTCGAGTTCCCGCGGCGGCTCGCCGGGGCGTTCGAGGTAGCGCGGGGCGAACAGCTCCTGCACGGTGCTCATGTCGATCCCGTAGAAACAGGGGGCGACGATCGGCGGGCAGGCGACCCGCACGTGCACCTCCGCGGCTCGGCCGCGCTCGCGGAGCTGGTCGATCAGCGCCCGCATCGTCGTGCTGCGGACGATCGTGTCCTCCACGAGCAGCACCTTTTTCCCGGCGAGCACCTCCGGCAGCGGGGTGTACTTCAGCCGGGCCTTGTCCGCTCGGTTGCCGCCCTCGATGAAGGTCCGGCCGACGTAGCGGTTCCGCAGCAGCCCCTCCAGGCAGGGCACGCCGAGGCCGTAGGCCATCGCGTCCGCGGCGGCCTTGGCGGTGTCGGGCACGGGGACGACGATCGTGTCGTCGTCCATCAGCAGTTCTTCCTGCCGGGCCAGCGCCTCGCCGAGGTGCTTGCGGACGGAGTAGACGTCGCGGTCGTCCATCTTGCTGGCGACGTTCGCGAAGTAGATCCACTCGAAGAAGCAGTGGGCGGTCTGGCGGTCGTCGTCGGCCGGCGGAGAGGCGAAGCGTTCGATTTCCACCCGGCCCCCGCGGACGCTGACGATCGTGCCCGGCTCGACGTCGCGGATGCTCTCGTGGCGGAAGCCGAGGTTCGCCAGGGCGACGGACTCGCTGGCGACGGCGAACATCCGCCCCTCCCGGGCCCAGCAGAGCGGCCGGATGCCCAGCGGATCGCGGGCGGCGAACATCTCGCCGCGGGCGTTGAGGAACACGACGTTGTAGGCCCCGTCCAGCCGCTCGCCGACGCGTGCCATCAGCTCCGCGGGGGAGCAGTGGGGATCGGCGGAGAGCTCCTTGGAGAAGAGGTGGAGCAGGATCTCGGTGTCGGTCTCCCGGGAGAGGTGCCGATCGCCGGCGGCGAGGATCTCGTCGCGGAGTTCCGTGTAGTTTGCCAGCTGCCCGTTGAAGCCGAACGCGAACCACTTGCGGAGTTCGAGGTGCCGCCGCTCGAACGGCTGGGCGTAGTTCGGGTCCTCCGGGCCGCAGGTGGCGTACCGCACGTGACCGATTGCCGCAGCGCCGGCGTGCTGGTTCATCAGCGCCTGGTACTTCGGCTCCCGATTGAGCCGGAAGACCTCGGTCACGCTGCCGACGCCCCGCAACGTGGAGAGTACCTCCGGGCGGTTCGGGTCGAAGGAGGTCATCCCCGCGGCGAGCTGGCCGCGGTTCTGGATGTCCAGCAGCACCCGGGGGATCAGCCGACTGGTCTGATCCGGGCGGGGGATTTTGGCGACGCGCGGCGCCAGCGGACTGGGCGCCGGGTCGCCGGCGCGGTGCCAGTCCGCGGGATCCTCGCCGGATTCGGGCTCCGGGGGGAGGTGATAGACCGCGGCGAGGCCGCACTCGTGATGCAGTTCCGCCATGGGGGGGATCCGCCCGAGGCGGGTCTGAAGTAAGAAGGCGCGGGAGCCGGCGGGCCGGACGCTATTCTACCGCCCGCGGACCGATCGGTCATCCGCCCTCGGCCGGCCGACCCGCGTCCGTTCGTGCAATCCACCTCCGTTCTCCCCGAACCCCGCGTTTCGTCATCGTCCAACCGTTCGCCCCGCCCGCCGATCGCACCCCGCCGTCCACAGCGGAACCGCACGCCCGGCTCGCCCAGGAGTTCGTCGCCGACGACCTCGAACAGGTGAAACGGACGTTGGTGGTGAAGGTCGGCACCAACGTGCTCAGCGGCCCCGACGGCCGTCCCAACCGGGATCGCATCGCCTCGATCTCCGCCCAGATCGCCCGCGCCCGCACGCCGGAGCGCGGCGTGGTGCTGGTCAGCAGCGGGGCGGTCGGCGCCGGGCTGGACCTGCTGGGCCTGGACCGCCGCCCCTCGGACCTCTCCCACCTGCAGGCCGCCGCCGCCGCCGGCCAGGCGCGGCTGATCCGCTGGTACGACGAGTCGCTCCGCAGCCACGGCCTGCGGGCCGCCCAGATTTTGCTGGGGGCGGACGACTTCCGCGATCGCACCCGCTACCTCAACGCCCGCAACACGCTGGCGACCCTGCGGGAATTCGCCGCAGTCCCGATCGTCAACGAGAACGACACCGTCTCCACCGCGGAGATCTCGCTGGGCGACAACGACCGCCTCGCCGTGATGACCGCCGGGCTGGTGCCGGCCCCGCTGTTGGTCCTGCTGACCAGCGCCCCGGGGCTGTGCGACGGCGACCCGGAACAGGGGGGGAACGTGATCTCCCTGATCGAGCGCTGGGACGACGGGCTGTTCCGCCTGGCCCGCAGCACCGGCACGACGCTGGGCACCGGGGGGATGGCCTCGAAGCTGGAGGCCGTCCGCGACGCGGCGGCGGCCGGCGTGGACACCATCCTCGCCGACGGCCGCGACGACGACGTGATCGACCGCATCGTCGCCGGCAAACCGGTCGGCACCCTGATCCGCGGCGAGCCGGACGCCCCGACCGCCTGGAAGCGCTGGATCGGCTTCACCCTGCTGCCCGCCGGCGAGATCACCGTCGATTACGGCGCCGTCCGGGCGTTGAACGAACGCGGCCGCAGCCTGCTGCCGGCCGGCGTGACGGGGGTGGCCGGCGAGTTCCCCCGCGGCGGCCCGGTGCGGGTGCTCACGCCGGGGGGCGAGGAGTTCGCCCGGGGGCTGTCGAACTATTCCTCCAACGAACTCCGCCGCGTCGCCGGCCGCCGCACCGACGCGATCGCCGAACTGCTCGGCGGGGTGCCGGACGTGACGGTCATCCATCGCGACAACCTCACCCTCACCCGCCCCGCCGCCGGGTGACCCCGGGCGGAGGAACGGACCGATCGGCGGGGGCCGACGGCGCCGGCAGGTTGCGAAACGGCAACGCCGGGAACGCCGCGGCGGGGGC
>NZ_JBINJD010000076.1:0-23377 GCF_043951915.1 Alienimonas sp. DA493
CGGCGCCCCAGCGGAGTTCCCCGCAGAACAGCAGGAACAGGACGGCGGCCGCCGCCAGCGTGAGCGCGGCTTCCTTCACGGGAGCGGGGGCGGCGTCGTTCACGGCAGGCCCCCCCCCGCCCCGACGCGGCGCCGGTTCAACCCGGCCCGGACGACCTCCACGGAACCGACCGCCTCGGCGAGGCTCGCCAGCGGACGGACCCGGATGCGGCGCCGGCCGTCCGCCGCGGCCGGTTCGACCGCCGCCACCACGCCGACCGGCAGCGCCGCGCCGCCGGTCTCCGCGGCTTCGCAGGTCACGACGGCGCCCGGGGCGACGGTCGCGGCGGTGGGGACGTGCAGCAGAACGGCGCCGTCCCGCCCGTCGCCGGCCAGCACCGCGGTCGCCTCCTCCCCGCCGCCCGGCAGGGCGACGGCGAGGCGGAAATCGGCGTCGGTCACCGGCCGCACCGTCGCCGTCCAGCGGCCCGCCGCCGCGATCCGGCCGGCGACGGCCCCGTCCGTCACGACGAGGTCGCCGACGTGCACCTGCCGGTCGGCGCCGGCGTCGAGCACGGGCAGTCCGCCGCTCAACAGTTCCGCGTCCTCGGCGGCCGCCTCTCGACCGACGCGGTCCACCAGCAGTTCCGCGACGGCTCCCCGCCGCTCCGCCGTGCCGAGCGTCGCGGCCGTCAGCCAGAGCGGCCCGACCAGCCGGTCCGCCGGGTCGTCCGCCGGGCGGCGGGCCAGTTCCGTCCGCAACCGGGCCACCTCCCGGGCGAGTTCCGCCACGGGCTCCTCGCCGTTTTCCTCACTCCCCGCAGCCGGGACGGGAACGGCCGGCAGGCAGGCGAGGACCGGACCGGCGAGGTCGTGCAGCCGGGCGCGGAGGATCACCTCGACGCCCGGCGGGGCGGCGGCGAGCAGCGCCCCGAGGGCGAGCGCCGCCAGCGTCGGCCACGGACCGCGGCGGGGGGAGTCGTCGGGCCGTCCGCTCACGCGGCCCTCGCCGCGGGGGTCAGCCAGTGCTTCCACACGTCCCGGTTCTCCAGCGCCACGACGGCCCCGCGAACGGCGGCGGCGCCGGGGTCCGGGGCGATCCGGACCGGGAGGTTCAGCCGGTCGGAGAGATAGCGGTCCAGCCCCCGCAGGTTCGCCCCGCCGCCGCACAGGGTGAGTCCGCCGCGGGCCAGATCGGCGACCAGTTCGGTGCCGCAGTCCTCCACCGTCTCTGCGATCGCGGTGATGATCTTCTCCAGCGGATCGGCGAGGGCGTCGCGGATCTCCTCGGCGGTAACGGCCACGGTCCGGGGCACCCGGCCGGCGACGTCCAGGCCGCTGACCTCCGTCGTCGCCTCGTCCCCGGTGCGGGCAGCGGAACCGACCTCGTGCACGACGCGGGCGGCGGTCTCGGCGCCGATCTTCAACCCGTGGACCGACCGCAGGTGCTCCTTTACGGCGACGGCCCAGTCGTCCCCGCCGGTGCGGATCGAACGGCCGGCGATGCGGTCGCCGAGGCTCAGCACGGCGACTTCGCAGGTCGCCGCCCCGACGGTGCAGATCAGGCTGGCGATCGGTTCGCTGACCGGCAGCCCCGCCCCCAGCGCGGCGGCCCGGGCGGCGTCCAGCAGACCGACCGACCCGGCCCCGGCCCGCTCCAGCACGCCGACCGCCGCCCGGCGCTCCACCGGCGTCAGGCCGCCGGCGACCGTCAGCAGCACCCGGCTGCGGGGCCCGCGACGGCCGCGGCGGGCCTTCTGAATGAGCACGGCCAACAGCGCCTCGGCGAGGTCGAAGTCCGCCACGACCCCGCCCACGATCGGCCGCACCGCGTCCACCCCCGCCGGGGTGCGGCCGAGCGTCTGGCTGGCCAGTCGGCCCACCGCCGCCCCGCGACCCAACACCCGGCGTCCGCCGCGGGCCACGGCGACGACCGTCGGTTCGTCAATCAGCCGCGGCACGGGCGAACGGTCCCCGGCGACCGCGACCCGGCAGCGGGCGCTGCCGAGGTCCACGGCCAAATCCGGCCGGACGGTGCGGGTCAGCCGCCGCCACATGCGAGGGGGAAAGTTCGGTTCGTGCGGGGGTGCGGAGAAACGCTTCGGGCGCGAACCGAGGGTTGTCGTTCTCGGGAGGGGGCGGCGCGAAGGGCGATTTGGGCAGAAGTCGCCGCGCAGCAAACGACCCGAGCCGGAGCGTTCGCTCCGGCTCGGGCCGAGGTCGTGCGGCGGATCGGCTGCGACGGATCGGCCCGGTCAGGGGGCGATCTGCCAGCCGTAGGAGCCGAGGTGCAGGACCAGGAAGATGATCCCGCAGGCCAGCGCGCCGACGGCACAGGCCAACAGCACGTCGTAGACGCCCGGTTCGGGACTAGAGTCGGGTCTTGACATCGTCGCCCTCTTTCACGGTGGCAGTGGGGTTTTTGGAGATGAGGTTGGCGATCGCGTAGTCGTAGTAGACCTCGGTCAGCCGGATCTTGCCGACGTACTTGCCGCCGCCGGTCATGCGGACGACCTCCAACTCGTCGCCCTGGCGAAGGCCGTCGTCGCTGCCGAGGGAGATGGACACCTTCGTGCCGGCGCTGCCGCGGTCCTCGACGGCCGTGATCTTGCCGGAGACGTCCGGAGGAACTTCGGAGCCGGTGTAGGAGGCGTTCGGGGCGACGCCGAGTTCGCGAAGCTGGGCCCGCAGGGCGCCGAGTTCGTCCAACAGCCGGTTGTTGGTCTGCGTCATCTGGGCGATGGTCACGGACTGGCTGAACCTCTCGTCGGTGAGGGCGGCGATCTCGGCCTCGGCCTCGACGAACTTCTCGGAGAGGTCCGCGGTCCGCCGGCGGCCGGCGAGCACCTCGACGCGGCGGTCCTCAGCCTCGGCCTGGGCGATCTCGGTGTCCGCCGTCTGCACGTTCAGGGCGGTATTGGTCGTCGCCAGTTCGCCCCGGAGCAGTTCGTTCTGCTCGGCGAGCTGGGTGGCGGTCTGGGTCTGACGGTCCCGCTCGTCGATCACCTGGGCCAACTCGGCCTGCAGGTCGCCGATCTCGACCCGCAGTTGTTCTTCGAGGTCGTTCTTCTCCGTGTCCAGCGCGGCGTACCGCTCCTTCTCCGCCTTCAAGGCCTCGCGGTAGTTGAACTGGGCGGAGTAGACCGCCGCCGACAGCGAGGCGAACACCAGGCTGAGGGCCAGGATCAGCCCGATCAGGATTTTGCCGAACAGGGTCATGGCGGGGGGCGGCGAGGGGAGACGGACGGGAAAGTGTACGGGCGCGGCGACGGGTCGCGGAGCGCCCGCCGACGACGGCGGCCGACGTCAGCGGGGCGGGCGACTCGGGCGGGGCAGGTTATTCGAGGCGTTCGGTGAGTTGCTGACGACGCCGCTCCGCCCGGGCCAGCGCCCCCTCCAGCCGTACCAGGCGATCCTTCAGAGCTTCGATCTGTTCATCGATGCGGTAGGCGTCGGTCCGGATCGCGTCGAGTTCCGCGTCGAGCCGGTCGGCGTCCTCGGCCCGCGTGGCGGCTTCGGAGCGGAGCTGTTCGGCCTGGGCGGCGAGGCGGGCGCCCTCCGCGGTGAGTTCCTCCACCTCCCGCGTGAGTTCCTCGTACTCCGCCTGCTGGGCGGCGATGCGGGCGTCCATCGCGATCAGGTCCGCCTTGTTCAACTGCGTGCGGCGGGGAACCTCCGCCTCCATCCGATCGACCCGGTCCTGCAGGGCCTGACGTTCGGCCTGGGTGCGGGTCGTCTTCTCCCGGTAGGCCGCGACGACGGCGGCGGGCAGGGAGTCGGCGGTCGTCACCGTTTCCGTCGTCACCCGGTCGGTGACCTGATACCGGATCGGCTGATCACCGCCGCCGACGGGGGTGATGGAGAATTCGTCCAACTCCGCGGCCCGGGCGTCCCAGTTCTGCCCGCCGGCGCTGATCGCCGCGGCGAACCCGCAGAACAGCACGCAGAGCACGAACGCGGCGACCGCCAACGGTTTGCCGAGTCGAGCCATGGGGGAATACGGTGCGGGGACGCGGGGAAAGCGACGGGATTCCGTCGCGGGAGGCCAATATCGTGCGGGGGGGCCGCGGGCCTGTCAAACTGCGATCGGCGTCGCCGGCCCCCCGGGTGCACGTCGTTCGCTCCCCCCCACAGGACCGCGCCAACCGCCCCGACGGGTCGTTCGGAGCGGGACGGCCGTGCGGACGGCGGCGGCTGTTCGGGGTGGGGCGGCGCTCCGGATCGCGCCGCTCGGGCGCTGCGGGGCGGACGGACGCGTCGGGGTCGGCCGGGGGATTCTCCCGGCGATCGGCGCGGCGAGCGCCGACGACGCCGGCGGCGCGTGCGTGTTCAATGAAATCTTCACGGGGAACTGCCTACCATTCCGGAAACGCTGTCGCCCCGGGGTCGTTTCGATACCCTCGGAACGCATCCGCGGCGCCGTTCGGCCCCGTTCTCCCCTCCGCCCCATCTTCACACCGCGAGGTCCCGCCTGTGGCCACCGAGCGCGCCTGCCGGTTCGAGCAGGACGGCAATCTTCTCATCATTACCCTGCTCCCGGAGTTGGCGGAGGTGCCGTGGGCGGACGTGGAGGAGATTGGGTCCAGCCTGGAAAACCGGGTGCTGGACCGGGATAAGCCGCAGGTGATCGTCGATCTGACGCCGTTGGCCCACATGGGCAGCGGGATGGTGGCCCTGGTGGTGCGCATCTGGAAGGCCGCTCAGCAGCAGGGCGGCAAGTTCGCGGTGGTGAACGACCATGAATTGGTGGGCGAGGTCCTCCAGCTGGCGGGGCTGGCCGACCGCTGGACGATCGTCACCTCCCGGGAGCAGGCGCGGAAGCACCTCGACGTGCGAGCCCAGGCGAGGCCGGCCCGGTCGGCGACCGTCGGGGGGAACGCCGCGTCCGACTCCGCCGGGGGCGGCGGGCTGCTGGCGGCCTGCGGCGTCGCCGCGGTCCTGCTGAGCGCCGCGGCGCTGATCCTGATGTTCCTCGCCCCGGAACTGCTGCCGGCCGTTGCGTTGAAGGCGGCCCTGTTCGCCGGGGCGGTGCTCGGCATCGTGCTGGGGACCCTCGCCCTGGCCTGGTATCTCGGCGTGCCCCGCTTCACCGGCGTGGGCGTGCTGCTGTGCAGCGTGGCCCTGCTGGTCGCGGGCCTGGTCCTCGAACCGAACCGGGGACTCGACCTGAACGCCGACGCCGACGGCTCCGCGGACCTCGTCGTCCCCGACGCCGCCCCGCCCGGAGAGCCGGATCCCGCCGACCCGGCCGCCACGCCGGATCCCGCTCCGGCCGACCCCGCCGCCGAGTCGGTGGAGCCGGAAGAAGAGGAGATCGACGACGCGGCCCTGATCGGCTCCGGCGCGCCGGAGTCCCAGCGCCCCACCGAAGTCCTCTCCGCCGACTCCGTCCGCGACTGACCGACGCCGCCGCGTCCGGCCCGTCGACCGTTCCCCCGTCCCGTCCGCCCCGCTTCACTCGCCCCCCGTTCCCCCGCCTCCCGCCGGATCGCCCCCGTGAGTACCGACGCCCCGAACGCCGACCGTCCGCAGGCGAGCGACCCCGCCCGGCCGCGGCGGAACCCCTCCGAGCAGCGGGCCCTCCAGGCGGAGCTGCGCGAGCTGGCGGACGTCGTCGGCCCCGGCCCGCTGGTCGACCTGCTGTTGGAACGCGCCTTCCAGATGCAGGCGACGGACATCCACCTCGACCCCACCGGCAACGACCTGCGGGTCCGCGTGCGGGTGGACGGCCTGCTGCACGACATCCTCCGCCTGCCCTCGGACGCCCAGAACCAGGTCATCAGCCGGGTCAAACTGCTGGGCGGGATGGACATCACCGAGCGCCGCCACGCTCAGGACGGGCACATCTCCAACAGCATCGCCGGCGTCGAGCGGGACGTGCGGATCGGCAGCGGGCCGACGATCCACGGCGAACGTCTCGTGCTGCGGCTCATGCCTGAAAGCGGGAACTTCACTCGGTTCGACGAACTCGGCATCCGCAAGGCCCAGCAGGAACTGCTCGAACGCCAGCTCAACCGGCCCTACGGCATGGTGTTGTCCGTCGGCCCGGTCGGCAGCGGCAAGACGACCACGATGTACGCCGGCCTGCACGGCCTGAACGAGCCCCACCGCAGCCTCGTCACGATCGAGGACCCGGTCGAACGTCGGATCGAGGGCGTGAACCAGATTCAGGTCGACAACCGCACGAGCTTCGGCTTCGCCGAGGCCCTCCGGGCCACCCTGCGGCAGGACCCGAACGTGATGATGGTCGGCGAGATCCGCGACGCGGAGACCGCCCACATTGCCGGCCGGGCGGCGCTGACCGGCGTGCTGGTGCTCTCCACGATGCACGCCAACGACGCCGCCAGCGCCGTCGACGTGCTGCGGGAGTTCGACGTGCCCCCCGCCGTCATCGCCGATGCGGTCAACTGCATCGTCTCCCAGCGCCTGCTCCGCCGGGCCAGCGAACGCAGCCGCGAGGAGTACAGCCCGGACGACGCCACCGCGGAGATCCTCGGCCTCTCCGAGGAGGAGCGGGCGAACGTCACCCTGGTCCGCGGCATCCCCGCGGAGGAGAACTTCCAAACCGGCTACGTCGGCCGGACCGGCGTCTACGAGGTGATGCCGATCGACGGCGACGTGCGGAAGGCGATTCTCCGCGGCGCCCCGACGCGGGAGATCCGCGAGATCGCCCTGGCCAACGGCATGAGCACGCTCGAGGACGAGGCCCGGGCCAAGGTGCTCAGCGGCGAAACGACCGTCGAGGAGTTCGTGCGGTTGCAGGCCGGGCTCTCCGACGACCCGACCGGCAAGCGGGACCGCCCCGGCCGCGGGTTCGGCGGCACGCCGGACCGCCCCGCCGACGGCCCGCCGCAGGGCGGCGGCGACGGCCGCCCGAACGCCCCGAAGTCCTCCCCCGTCCGCGTGGCCTGAGAGCTTCTTCGTTCGTCGTCCCAACAAGCGGCACCAGCGTCCCAGCCCCTCCCAGGGGCCGGGACGCTTCGCTTTCCGGGAACGCCGCTCCGAGCCGCCGCGGCTCAGTCCGCCTTCACGGCCGTCAGCCGCACAGTCATGCGGCCGTCGTTGTCGTCCAACTGTCCCCACCTGTCGCGGCAGCGGAGCACCAACTGCCCCGTCGCCGGGGCGGTGAACGTGCCGCTGGCGCCGAGTTCGAACTCCTCCCCGAGCGTGTAGCTGGACGGGTCGAAGATCGCCCCGACCAGCCGGCCGCGGCCGTCCTCCCCGCCGTCGGCGCTCACCGGCGGCGGCGGCTCGGTCGGCTCGGTGACGTCGTCCTCGCTCGGCTCCTCGTAGTCGTCGTCCAATACGGTCACGTGCGGGGGCCGGGGCTCGTCCGGGCCGACGCTCCACTCGCCCTCGGCTTCGTATTCGATCACGGCGCCCTCCGTCAGCTCCGCGGCGCCGGGCTGCCAGCCGGCGTCCGCCTTCAACCGGGCGGTCGCCCGCCGGCCCCCCCGCAGCGGGCGGTAGCGGCCCTTCCAGTCCCAGGCGATCAGGTCCGGCCGCACGCCCTGTTCGAGCACGTCCAGGAAAAAGTTGTATTCGAAGGTGATCTCCCGCGCCATCGGCCCGTAAACGGACTCGAAGGTCAGCTTGCCGTCGTCGTTCATCAGGCTCACGCCGAGCGGGCGGTAGCGGTCGCGGTAGTTCGGGTTGTAGGCCAGCACGTGGGCCAGAGCCCAGCGCCAGGCGTAGTTCTCCCAGCTGTCGCCGGTGACGGCGTTCGGGTCGAGGATCTCCCGGAGGGTCTGCCGGGGCGCGGTTTGCAGGTGGTTCATCACCGGCTCGGAGACGCGCACGCTGACGTCGTCCTTGCGGAAGTAGGAGCCCAGTTCCGCCAGCCCCTCGCTGTACCACACCGGGCCGGTGCCGCCGAACGTCAGCATGCAGTAGGCGTGCACGGATTCGTGCAGCGGGGTGCCCCGGCGGGAGGAGGCGTAGGCCGTGGCGCTGGCGTCGGTGGCCCGGAACCGGCCGGTGAAGGCGTTCCGCTGGCTCAGCGTCGAACCGATCGTGATCCCGCCGCCCTCCCGCATCTTCGCGGCGGCCTCCGGCGGCAGCGGCACGCCCTGCCACTTCGCCGTGTCCTGCCAGACCAGCAGCGGAATCGGTTTCCGCAGCGGCGCTCCGAAGAATCGGCCGACCAGTTCCAGCATCGTTTCCAGTTCGACCAGCAGCGCCTCGGCTTTCTCCGCGGGCAGGTCGGTGGTGAGGATCACGCTCCGGCTGCGGTAGACGTTTAGCTCCGGGGCGCCCGCCGCCGCGGCGTTGCCGGCGTCGCCCGTGGCGGGCGGCTGGGCGCCGGCGGGACCGACCCCCGGGCCAAGCAGCGAAAGACCGAACATCAAACCGGCAAGACCGACGACGGCGGGGCGGGCGCCTGGACGAACCACAATCACGACAACTCCGGGGGCGAGGCGGGAAAGAACGTGCAGCCTACCGGGCCACGCCCGCCGCGTGCCCCCGTTCACCCCCGCCGGGCCCGGATGGCCGCCCGCACGTCGGCCGCGGTGACGGTCGCGGCGGGCGCCGCGGGGGCGTCGTCGGCCGCCTCCCCGCTGGCCGCCAGCGTCTCGCAGCCGGCGAGGGCTTCCGGGGTGAGGAACGGGGTGAGTTCCGAGAACCCGTACCCGTCCCGCAGCCCGTGCCGCTTGAGGTGACGGGTGAGCGGGTGGCAGATGGTCAGGTGCGTGCGGGCCCGGGTGAGGGCGACGTAGAACAGCCGGCGCTCCTCCTCCAGCGCCGCGTCGTCCTCCGCCTGATCGCTGGGAATGCCGCCCCGGCAGGCGTTCAACACGTAGACCGCCTCGAACTCCAGCCCCTTGGCGGAGTGCATCGTGGAGAGCGTGACCGTCTCCTCGTCCTCCCGCGGCCCGGCCGCCGCCGCGGCGCTGCTGGGCGGGTCCAGCGTCAGGTCCGCGAGGAACGACGCCCGGTCCCGCCCCCGCCCGGCGAGCAGTTCGATCTGCTCCAGGTCCCGGTTGCGCTCCGCGGCGTTGTCGTAGGTCGCCTCCATCAGCGGCCGGTACAGCCGCCGCACCCGGCGGATCTGGGACGACAGGTCCTCCCGGTTCGCGGCGAGCCGGGGCATCAGTTCGACGAACGCCTTCCACTCCGCAACGCCCCCGCCCGGGGCCGCTAACGCTTTCCAACTCCCGAAGTCTCCGCCGGACTCCCGCAGGGCGGCGACCGCTTTCGCCGCCCGACTCCGCCCGACTCCCGGGAGCAGAAGGAGGCAGCGGAGGGCGCTGATCTCGTCCCGCGGGTTCTCGGCGAGCCGGAGGAAGGCGAGCAGATCTTTGACGTGGGCCGTCTCCAGGAACCGCAGCCCGCCGAACTTTTTGAAGGGGACGTCCCGCTTTTGGAGCTCCAGTTCCAGGGCAAGGCTGTGGTGCGAGGCCCGGAACAGCACGGCCTGTTTGTCGAGTTCCAGCCCGCTGTCCCGCAGTTCCAGCATCCGGTCGACGACGAACCGGACCTGTTCCGCCTCGTCCTTGCAGCGGACGACCAGCGGGGCGGGGCCGATCTGCCGGGTGGCGGTGAGGGTTTTCTCGTGCCGCTCCGCGGCGGCGGCGATCACGGCATTGGCGACCGTCAGGATCGGGGCGACGCTGCGGTAATTCGTCTCCAGCGGGAGCACGGTCGCGGGGGGGTAGTGCTCCGCGAAGTCGAGGATGTTCCGCACCGTGGCGGCCCGGAAGCTGTAGATCGCTTGGGCGTCGTCGCCGACGGCGGTGAGGCCGCGGCCGTCCGGGGCGAGGTTCTTCAGCAGGCGGGCCTGGAGGACGTTGGTGTCCTGGTATTCGTCCACCAGCACGCGGGGAAACCGCAACCGCAGGGCCGGCCCGGCCTCCGGGTCGGCGGCGAGGGCCTCCCAGAAGAGCAACAAGTCGTCGAAGTCGAGCAGATTCTGCTCCCCCTTCGCCTCGTCGTAGAGGTCGAACAGCCGCCGCAGGTTCGCCTCGTGTTGGAGGAGGTGCGGATAGCGGGTCTCCACAACTTCGGCGACCGTCTCCCCGCTGTTGGCCGAGCGGCTGACGATCGCGGCGCAGACCGCCTTCTTCGGGAACCGGGCGCCGCCGCTGGGCAGTTCCAGACGGCCGCGGCAGAGGTCGAGCAGATCCTCCGTATCGCCCCGATCGAGAATCGAGAAATCCCGCGGCAGGCCCAGGGCGGCGTGGTAGACCCGCAGCAGGCGGGCGGCGACGCCGTGGAAGGTGCCGCCCCAGACTTGCCGGGCGGCTCGTTCGCCGGCCTCGCCCATCGCCCCCCGCAGCCGGCGGGCGACGCGGTCCAGCATTTCGGTCGCGGCCCGGCGGGTGAAGGTCAGCAACAGGATGCCGGCCGGATCGGCCCCCTCGCGGATCAGGTGGGCGACGCGGGCCGCCAGGGTGGTCGTCTTCCCCGTCCCGGCGCCGGCGACGATCAGCAGCGGGCCGTCGCCGTGACCCGCCGCGGCCCGTTGCTGGGGGTTCAGGCCGGCAAGGACGGCGTCGTCGGAAGCGTTGGGGGCGTCGGGCGGCATCGGGGGAGTGTCGCGGGTCGGTTCGCGGCGGCCAACCGGGTAACCTGCCGCCCCCCGCTCCGAAGGCTCCGCCATGACCCAAGACGTCCCCGCCCTCCCGCCGATCAAACCGAACCGGACGATCCGGGGGGCGTCCGCCATTCTGCTGCCGTTCCTGGAGGACGGGGCGATCGACTGGGAGTCCTTCGACGCCCACCTGGAACGCACCGCCGCCGCGGGGCTCACGCCGGCGGTCAACATGGACACCGGCTACGTGAACCTGATCACGTCGAAGCAGCGCGAGGCCGTGCTGACCCGCACGCAGGACGTGCTGGGCGGGGGAGCTTTCGTCGCCGGGGCCTTCGTGAAGGACGAACCGGGGGCGGCGTTCGATCTGGACGGCTATGCCCTCGAGGCCGAACGCATCACGGCCCGCGGGGGGCAGCCGGTCGTGTTTCAGTCCTACGGCCTGACTGCCGGCGACGCGGCCGAGATCCTGCCCCGCTACGAGGCCTTCGGGGAGCGGGCCGGAGAGTTTATCGGCTTCGAACTGACCCCCGATCTGGCGGCGTTCGGCAAGGTCTATTCGCTGGAGACCTTCCGCGGCCTGCTGGGGCTGAAGCGGTGCGTCGGCTCGAAGCACAGCAGCTTCCACCGGGAGCCGGAGTGGGAGCGCATCCGCCTGCGGGACGAACTGCGGCCGGACTTCCGCCTGATGACCGGCAACGACTTCGCTATCGACATGGTAATGTGGGGCAGCGACTACCTGCTCGGCCTGTCCACCTTCGCCCCGGACCTGTTTGCCCAGCGAGACAAGATGTGGGCTGAGGGCGACCCGGCGTTCTTCGAACTGAACGACGAATTGCAGTACCTCGGCCGGTTCGCCTTCCGGGCGCCGGGGGCCGGGTACAAGCACAGCGCCGCCCAATTCCTGAAGCTCCGCGGCTGGCTCCGGACCGACCTCACCCACCCGAACAGCCCGGAGCGGCCGGACAGCGACGTCGCCGTGCTGCGGGAGTGTGCGGAGCGGTTGGGCGTGCTGTCGTAGGGTCCGCTCTGCGGACCGTTGCGAGTGATCTCGACCGATTGCGAAACGGTCCGCACAGCGGCCCCTACGCGGCCGCCTCGTCGCGCAGTTCCGCCAGGGTGCGGAGGGCGTCCAGCGGGGTGATCGTATTCGGATCAAGGTTCTTCAAGCGGTTCACCACCGGGTGCGGCTCCGGCTCCATCTGGAACAGGGCGAACTGCTTCTCCTTGCGGCGGCCGTTCTTGTGGCCGTTGGTCGCCGGGGCGGCGCCCTCCTCCAGCCCGCGGAGCACCTCCGCGGCCCGGTCCAGCACCGGGCGGGGGACGCCGGCCAGCTTGGCGACGTGGATGCCGTAGCTCTGGCTCGCGGCGCCGGTGCGGATCGTGTGCAGGAACACGATCGTTCCGTCCCGCTCCGCGACGGCAACGTGCCGGTTCGACAGCCCGGCGAGGTCTTTGTCGAGCCCCGTCAGTTCGTGGTAGTGGGTGGCGAACAGCGTGCGGGCCCGCACCTTGTCGTGCAGGTGCTCCGTGACGGCCCAGGCGAGGGACAGGCCGTCGTAGGTGCTGGTCCCGCGGCCGATTTCGTCGAGGATGACGAGGGATTTTTCGGTCGCGGCGTTGAGGATGCGGGCGGTCTCGGTCATCTCGACCATGAAGGTGCTCTGCCCGCGGCCGAGGTCGTCGCCGGCCCCGACCCGTGCGAACACGCGGTCCGCCAGGCCGATCGTCGCCGCGTCCGCCGGCACGAAGCTGCCGCACTGGGCCAGCACCAGAATCAGGGCCGTCTGGCGGATGTAGGTGCTCTTGCCGGCCATGTTCGGGCCGGTGATGAGGTGCACCCGGTCCGCCGGGGTGAGGGTCGTGTCGTTCGGCACGAACTCCCCGCCGGGGCGGAGCACGTCGAGGACCGGATGCCGGCCGGCGGTGATGTTGAGGACCGGCTCGTCGCTCAGTTCCGGCCGCACGTAGCGGCGAGTCGCGGCGAGGTGGGCGAAGCAGGCCAGCACGTCCAGATCGGCCAACACCCCGGCGGAGCGTTGCAGGGCGGGCACGAACTCCGCGACCCGCTCCCGCAGGGCGTTGAACAGTTCCTGTTCCAGCGAGACGGCCCGCTCCTCGGCCCGCAGCACCTTGTCCTCGTACTCCTTCAGGGCCGGGGTGATGTAGCGCTCGCGGTCCTTGAGCGTCTGCTTGCGGGTGTAGTCCTCGGGGACCTTGTCCTTATGAGCGCTGGTGACTTCGAGGTAGTAGCCGAACACCTTGTTGAAGCCCACCTTCAGGCTGCCGATGCCCGTCCGCTCCGCCTCCTCGGCCCGGTATTTGGCGATCCACTCCTTGCCGCCCTTGGCGAGCGCCCGCAGTTCGTCCAACTCCTCCGAGAACCCGGCCCGGATCAGGCCGCCCTCGGTGGTTTGGATGGGCGGGTCGTCGGTGAGGGCGGCGGCGACGGCCTCGCGGACGTCCGGACAGGGGTCGAGAGCCTCGTTCAGTTCGCCCAGCCGCTCCGCGTGCCGGCCGTGCAGCAGGTCCTTGATCTTGGGGAGCAGCGCCAGCGTGCGGCAGAGCCCGGCGAGGTCCCGCGGCGAGGCGCGCCGGGTCGCCACCCGGCCGGCGAGGCGCTCCAGGTCGTACACCCCGGCCAGCGCCTCCCGCAGGGCGTTGCGGTCCGCGGCGGCGTCGTGCAGGTCCTCGACGGCGTCGTGCCGGGCGGCGATCGCGGCCCGGTCCGTCAGCGGTTCGGCCAGCCAATCCGCCAGCCGGCGGGCGCCCATCGGGGACTTCGTTTCGTCCAGCACGTCGAGCAGCGAGCCGGCCCGGTCGCCGTCGCGGAGGGTGCGGGTCAACTCCAGGCTGCGGCGGGTCGCCTCGTCGATCCGCAGACAGTCATCGCAGCGGTAGGGCGACAGGCCGGTGATGTGCGGGAGGGCGGCCTTCTGGGTGTCCGCGGCGTACTCCAGCAGGGCCGCCGCGGCGGCGACCCCGGGGCCGGCGTCGTCGAGGTCGAACCCCGCCAGCGTGCCGGTGCCGAAGTGCTCCGTGAGCCGTTTGACCGCCGCGTCCGTGCCGAAGGCGTAGGCCGGCCGCTCCGTAACGAGCGAACCGATCCGCTCGGCGGCTTCGGGGATCTCCGTCCCCTCCGCGATCAGCAGCTCCGCCGGGGCGACGCGGGCCAACTCGTCCGCCAGATCGGCGGGGGCGAGGTCCGCGGCGACGAACCGGCCGGTGCTCACGTCCAGCCAGGAGAGCCCGACGGCCCCCCCCTTCCCCGCCCGCCCCCTCGGCCGGTGCAGGGCGGCGAGGAAGTTCGACCGGTTCGGTTCGAGCAGGTCGTCGTCCGTCAGCGTGCCGGGGGTGACGACCTGCGTCACCTCCCGCCGCACCATCCCCTTCGCGGTCGCCGGGTCCTCCATCTGCTCGCAGACGGCGACGCGATGCCCCGCCCGGATCAGCTTCGAGAGGTGGTTCCGCAACGCGTGATGGGGGAACCCGGCCATCGGCACCGGGTTGCTGGAGGCCTTGTCCCGGCTGGTCAGCGTGATGCCGAGGCGCTTGGCGGCGAGTTCGGCGTCCTCGTAGAACAGTTCGTAGAAGTCCCCCATGCGAAAGAGCAGCAGCGTGCCGGGGTGCTCGGCTTTCACCTCCAGATAGCGGGCCATCATGGGGGTGGGTTCGCTCATGCGGTCGCGGGCTTTTTCGGGCGGAACGGGTTCGGGCGGGGGCGAACCGAAGGATACCCGCGCCCCGCGGGGCGTGAGGGCCGTCCCGTTGACCCGCCGCGAACGCCCCGGCACAGTGCCGCGCGAATCCGTCGAATCCGTCGCGCCCGCTTTCCCGACCCCGCCCCGATGTCCGCGCCCCTGCGTCACTACAACTTCTCCGCCGGCCCCGCGGTGCTGCCGGAAAGCGTGCTGGAAGAAGCCGGCCGGAACCTGATGAGCCTCGGCGACACCGGCGTCGGGGTGATGGAGCACTCTCACCGCGGCAAGCCGTTCGTCGAGATCATCGAGCGGGCCGAGGCGCTGATCCGCCAGATCGCGAACGTGCCGGACGGCTACTCCGTCCTGTTCCTGCAGGGCGGGGCGAGCCTGCAGTTCGCCATGTGCCCGATGAACTTCCTGCCGGACGGCGGCACGGCGGACTACCTGATGACCGGCTCCTGGAGCAAGAAGGCCGCCAAGGAGGCCAAGCTCTTCGGCAACGTGCACACGGCGTGCAGCAGCGAAGCGACGAACTTCGACCGCATCCCCTCCCCCGCCGAAACGAACTACAGCGACGATCCGGCCTACGTTCACTTCACCAGCAACAACACGATCTTCGGCACGCAGTTCCCCACGGAGCCGACGCCCCCCGGCGACGCTCCTCTCGTTTGCGACGCCAGCAGCGACATCCTCAGCCGGCCGGTCGATATCTCGAAGTACGGCCTGCTGTACGCCGGGGCCCAGAAGAACCTCGGCCCGTCCGGCGTGACGCTGGCGATCCTGCGGAACGACCTGCTGGAGCGGAAGTGCCGCGAGGTCCCGGCGATGCTGGACTACAAGACCTACGTCGAGGGCAAGAGCCTCTACAACACCCCGCCGACGTTCGGCATCTACGTGCTGATGCTCGTCCTGGAGTGGATCGAGAAGGAAGGCGGCCTGACCGCGATCGCCGAGCGCAACGAGGCCAAGGCGACGAAGCTGTACGACTACCTGGACGGCTCCAGCCTGTTCAAACCGACCGTCGCCAAGGGGAACGGCCGCAGCCTGATGAACGTGTGCTTCGTCACCGGCGACGACGACACGGACGCCGCCTTCATCAAGTTTGCCGACGAACGCGGCCTGAAGACCCTGAAGGGCCACCGCAGCGTCGGCGGGATGCGGGCCAGCCTCTACAACGCCTTCCCGCCCGCCGGCGTCGACAAACTGATCGAGGCGATGCAGGAGTTCGAGTCGAAGCACGCCGCTTGAGGCGACGGAACGCCGAGGCCCCGCGGGGCCTCGGCGTCACCAGCGGTTCACTCCGCCCGCTGACCGGTGAAGTAGTCCGGGGCGTCCTTCCATTTGATGTTGCAGCCGATGGAGGGCTTCTGCCGGTCCGGCGGCACCGGGGCGCCGGAGAGCACCTGCTCCGCGGCGGCCCGCAGGTCGCCGCCGGTGATCGGCTGGTCGTTGCCGGGGCGGCTGTCGTCGAACTGCCCGCGGTAGGCCAGCTTGTGGGCCTTGTCGAACAGGAAGAAGTCCGGCGTGCAGGCGGCCCGGTAGGCTTTGGCGACGCTCTGGTCTTCGTCGTACAGATACGGGAACGGGTAGCCGACGGCGGCCTTCTCCTCGGCCATCTTCTCGAAGCTGTCGTCCGGGTACTCCTCGGCGTCGTTGGAGCTGATCGCCACCATCGCCAGGCCCTTGGATTCGTACTCCTTTCCGAACTCCGCCAGCGCGGAGCGGAGGTGCTTCACGTAGGGGCAGTGATTGCTGATGAAGGCCACCAGCAACGGCTGGCCTTCGAAGTCGGACAGGCTGACGGTCCCGCCGTCGCCGGCGGCGGGCAGCGAGAACGGCGGGGCTGCGGTGCCCAGTTCGAGCATCGTGGAGGCGGTGCGAACCATCGGGGGAGCTTTCGTTCGGGAATCGAAATGAACCCCCAGCCCATCGGCGCGACGGCCGCCCGTCAACCGGGCGTTGCCGGTTTCCGGGGCGAGGGAGAAGGTCAAAGGCGAGGCCTCCTCACCTCCCCCGACGCCGGCATCCCGCCCGCGACGACGTGCGATCGGCCCCTCGCCTCCCTCCTTCATCCTGAAACCGTCAGTCTGCCCCGTCGCCTGCGTATTTCTCTAACAGCGGGCCGACGACGGTCGGGGGGACGAACTGGTGAAGTTGCTGAGCCACCGCCGGGCCGCCGAAGCGGGCGATCTGCTTGATCAGGCTGCTGGAGACGTGCGAGAGGTTCTCGTGGGCCATCAGGAACACCGTCTCCAGCTCCGGGGCCAGGGTGCGGTTCGTCAGCGACATCGTCAGTTCCGCCTCGATGTCCATCAGGCTGCGCACCCCGCGCAGCAGCGCCGTGGCCCCGCTCTGCCGGGCGAAGTCGACGGCCAGCCCGTCGAAGGTCGCCACGGTGACGTTCGGCAGGTCGGCGAGCGCCTCCCGCATCAGGTCGACCCGCTCCGCCGGGGTGAACAGCGGCCGCTTGTCCGGGTTGATGCCCACGCCGACGGTGAGGCGGTCGAACAGCTTGGCGCCGCGGCGGATGATGTCCTCGTGCCCCAGCGTGACCGGGTCGAAGCTGCCCAGATAGGCGGCGTGCCGGTGATTCGGGGGGGCGTCGGGCATCGGCGGCGCTGCGTCCGGTCGGGGGGTTCGGGAGGGCGGGAGGAGCGAAAGGGTAACGCCGCCCCGCCGCGGGCACGCCGCGGATTACACTGGGACGGTCGAAGATCGCCGCCGCGGCGGCGAATCTCCTCCTATTCCCACCCCATCGCCCGGTTTCGCCGACGATCCATGAACGGACACTCCTCCGCCTCCGCCAGTTCCCACGCCTCCGCCGGCCCGAACGGATCGGCCGTGCAGTCCGCCGTGGACCGGGTCCGGTCCGAGGTGGAGCGGCTGGTCGAATCCGCCGTCAGTCAGGGCGAGCGGGCCCTGGAGACGGTCGGCATCAAGCCGCCGCCGCGTCGCGGTCAGTTTCCGCCGGTCGACGTGACGGACGCCCCGGAGACGGTGATCGTCCGCGTGGACCTACCGGGGGTGAAGCCGGGCGGCGTGACGGTGGATCTGTCCGGCAGCATCCTGACGGTCGCCGGCTCGCTCCCCGCGTTTCCCCCCTCGCCGGGCTCCGCCGCAACGATCGCCGAGCGTCCGCACGGGGCCTTCAGCCGGTCGGTCTCCCTGCCCGCCGCCGTCGACCCGGGCGGGGTCTCGGCCGAACTGCGGGACGGCCTGCTGACCGTCACGCTGAAGAAGAACGCCGCCGCCCCCAGCCACTCGATCCCGGTGAACGCCGCCGAGTGAACGCCGGCCCGGCGAACCCCGCCGCCGCTCAGGGGGGCGCGCCGCTCGGCGGCGGCGAACCGGGGGCGGTCTGCGGGACCAGTCGCACCCCGTCGGCGTCGATCTCCGCCCTCATTTCGGCCGCGGCGGCGAGTTCCTCCAGCGCCGTCCGCACCGTGAGCGGTCCCGACAGGTCGAGCCGCACCGGCGTCTCCGGCCGGGCCTCGATTGCGATGCGTTCCCGCAGCAGGTCTTCCAGGTCGGCCGCGACCTCCCGCAGCGGCCGGGCGGTCGCCATTTGATAGGAGGCAAGCGGGGCGTCCAGCCGGCGCTCGATCCGCCGCACCGCCAGGTCGGCGCTCGGCCGCGGGGCCGTCGCCGGCGGCCGGACCGGCTCCGGCAGAGTCGGCGGCTCGGACGGGGCGAGCGTCATCGGGGGAGGCTCCGGCTCCGGCGGCGAGGCCGGCGGGGGTTCGGGCTCCTCCGGCCGCTCCGGTGCCGGTGCCGGTTCCGGTTCGATCGGTTCCGGTTCGACCGGCGGCGGGTCGGCGGCGGCGATCTCCGCGGGGGCGGCGGGGTCCGGTCGAACCGCGGGGTCCGGGCCGGACCGCAGCACGAGCCAGCCGGCCGCCACGGCGCAGGCCACCCCGAAGGCGGCGAGGGCGAACGGCCACCGCGGCGCCGGGCGCTCCTCCGCCCCGCCCATCGGCCGGACGGCCAGTTCGCCGTCGTCGTTGCGGCCGAGCAGCAACCCGACCCCGCACGCCGGGCACTCGAACGCCGAGCCAACGGCGTCGCCGCGGACCCGCAGCGCCTCGTCGCAGGCCGGACAGCGGAACGCCGCCGGCGGCGGACGCCGCACCGGCGTCGCCGGTTTGCGCAGGGGGGGACGGCTCATGGGGCTCCGCGGCTCATGGAGGCTCCGCCGTTCACTCCGCCGGCGGGCCGGGGCCGATCGGCAGGGGCGTCTGTCCGGCCGCCGCCGCGGCCTTGTGGGTGGTGACCAGCAACGTGCCCGGCTGCGGCGCGTCGGCGACGACGGCGAGCTTCGGGTGATTTTCCATGATCCGGGCGATCGCCTGCTTCGCGGGCGCTTTGCCCAGGGCGAAGGTCTGCGTCATGTTCTGCGTCATCCCGCCGTCGCGGATCGCGTTGCCGTCCAGTTCGATCGGGAAGTTCGCCTCCTCGCCGATGAACTGAAACGCCTCCTGCATCGGCTTCCGTCGGAAGTCGACTTCCACCAGCCGGTCCAGCTTCTCAGCCAAGGTGGCGTCGTCCTCCGGGGCGGCGGCGACGGTCGTCGGGGCGGCCCGCTGCCCGCTAAGGCCGGCCTCCCAGGTCAGCAGCGAGGCCAGGGCGAGGTTCGGCCCGGCGGCGGACGGCAGCCGGACCGCCGCCCGGTACACCCGCCCCTCGGCGCCGCCGACGCGACCGTTGATCGTCGCCGCCAGCATCGCCGGCAACCGGCCGACCAGCCGTTGGCGCCCGACCGTCGCTGGCGCCAGCGTGCGGACGTAGCCGAGCAACTGCTCCGGCAGGCTCTCCAGTTCCGTCGCCGCGGTCCGCCCGAGGGTGCTGGCCACGTCGTCCGTCGTCCCCCGAACCGCCAGCGTCACGGCCACGTCCTGTCCGTTCCCCGCTGGGCCGAACCCGAGCGCCACCGCCTCGGTCCACCCGCCGAAGGCGTCGTGGATCGCGTCCACCGTCGGCCGCACGGCCTCCGGGAACAGGGTGTCCCGGTGAATGTTCAGATCGAGCGGCTGGAACAGCGCCGTCAGCGGGGCGGTGCGGTCGGTCGCCGGCAGCAGGCCCTCCACCGCCGGGGCGGTGAGGGCGGAGGTCGGGTCGAGGTCCGGGGCGTACTCCGCCGGGGCGACCGCCATGCCGATCGGCGGGGCGGCCCGGTCGTCCGGGTCGTTCAACACCACGATCGCCCGCTGCCGGGCGGAGTCGATCTGCATCGGCACGGCGTACTGTTCCGTCAACGTACCGGGCAGGTTCAGCACCAACTCGGAGCGTTTCGGCGGGTCGAGGAAGGTGAACACCGCCGCCGGCTTCGGCACGCTGCCCCGCGGGCCCATCACCCAGCCGACGGTGCACTCCTCCAACGCCTGCGGCGGGTACCCGGTGAGGTCCTCCAGCGCCGCGGCGGCCCAGGGGGCGAGCGGACCGGTGGCGTCGCGGGTGGCTTGCCACTGCGGCCCCCACAGCTCCGCCGGCCGCAGGTGGACCAGCATCGAGACCCCCGCCGGCATCGCCCGCAGGGTGATCGGCTCCGCGGCCCGGTCCCCCGCGGGCAAGGCCGAGGCGGCGCCGGCAGTCGCCTCGAACCCGCTCGTCTCCCGCACCCGCTGGGCGGCCCGTTCCTCCTGCACCTCCGCGGAGGCCTGCCGCGGGGCGTCGCCGGCGTCGTTCAACGCCTGACTGCCGAAATAAGCCAGCGCCCCCAGCCCCAACGCGGACAGCACGCCAACGACGATCTCCGGCGTGCGGTTCCGTTTCTTGCTGCGGCGGCGCTGCTTGAGGACGGAGCCTTCCGGCTCCGCCGCCGCGAGCAGCGGGGCGGCCCCGTCCGCGGCGGCGCCCGCCGCCGGGGCGGCCGGCTTTTCGGCAGGGGCCGGGGACGCCTCCGCCGGGTCGAACGTCACGCCGGCGGGGCCGTCGTCCAGTTCCAGTTCGACGATCGGTTCCGGCTCCTCCAGTTTGAACTTGTGCCCGCAGCTGGGGCACTTGCCGACCTTCCCCAGCACGCGGCGGTCGCGCAGCTTGAGGATCGAACCGCACTTCGGGCACGGCAGGCGGAAGGGCTTGCCGGACGACGGGTCAGACACGGGCGGCGCTCCCGCGGGCGAGGGGTGAGCGAGAATCGGGGGCGACGGCCGCCCCGGCTTCGGCGGGGGCGGCGTCCGTGCGGACGAGGGCCTCGGCGAGGGCGAAGTCCGCCGGCGTGGTGATCTTGAAGTTCCGGGCCGAACCGGGCACGACCGCGACCGGAATGGCGGCCCGTTCAAGCAATTCGGCCTCGTCGGTCGCCGGCGGATCGGCGGAACCGGCGCCGGCGTGCCGGGCGGCGAAGGCCCGCCGCATCAGCTCGGCCCGGGCGACCTGCGGCGTCTGGGCGGCCCACAGATCCGTGCGGGGTACGGTCTCCACGACCCGCCCGTCCCGCACCCGCTTCACGGTGCTGGCGATCGGCGTGCACAGCAGCGCCGCCCCCTGCTCCGCGGCGGCGGCGAACACGGCGAGCAGATCCTCCCGCGGGGCCAGCGGCCGGGCGGCGTCGTGCACGGCGATCAGGTCGGCGTCCCCGCAGGCTTCAATCCCGTGGGCGACGGAATCCACCCGCTCCGCCCCCCCGGCGACCACGAGCACGCGCTCCCCCTCGCGGTTCAGCTCCGCGAACAGGTCGCCGTTCTCCGCCGTGAAGCGGTCCACGTCCTCCGGCGCGACCGCGAGGGCCACCCGCACGACCTGCGGCAGCGCCGTGAACAGGTTCAGCGACCGCCGCCACAGCGGTACGCCGGCCAGTTCCGCGTACGCCTTCCGCACCGACCCGCCCAACCGGGAGCCGCGGCCGGCGGCGGGCAGCACGACGGCGACGGTCGGCTCGGTCATGTCGCGGGGCGGGCGGAGCGGGGACGGGGAAGAACCCCATCCTACCGCCCCCCGCCGCCGGATTCCGCCCGGCCTCGGGCCGCGCCCGCCAATCGCTCAGTGGAGACCGGAGCGCCGGCCGGGTTCTTCCGCAGGCTCGTCGGCGGCGGCCGTTCGCTCCGTTTCCGGGTCCTCGATTGCCTCCCCGTCCTCGTCGTCACCGTCCCCCTTCCCGTACCCCGCGGCCTCGGCGGCGAGGGCCTCGGCGGTGGAGAGACGGCGGTCGTGCGTCTGTTGCAGGCCGGCCCGGTAGCCCCGCAGCGGCCGGACCAGCGACCGGCTGAGCCACGCCTGCCGGGTTTCGCAATCGGCGTCCGACACGCCGGCTTCCGCGGCGGCGCCCGCCAGCAGGGCGAAGCCGTGGTCGATCGCGTCGAGGGTCTCCGCCACGTCGTGCAGGGCGACGCCGGTTTTCGTCGGCCACCCCTCCCGGGCCTGATCCTGCCCCCGCAGTTCCCAGCGTTGCTTGAGCACCTGGAGCAGACCGTTGGCGGTGTCGTAGCGCTCCCCGGCGTCGGGGATGATCTCCGGGTGTTCCGCGAGCACCTCCAGCGCGTCGCAGACGTTCCGCACCCCGCGGTCGCCGGCGGGGGCGCGGTGCACGCCGGTCAGCAGGCTCCGCAGCAGGGCCGCCGGCCGGTCGTCGCGGCGAGCGTACAGCCGGGCCAGTTCCGTCGGCAGGGCCGGGGTGACCAGCGGGTCGTAAGGCTCGGCGAAGGATTCGAGCGCGGCGAGGTTCGCATCGGACAGATCCGTCGCCGCGGCGAGGGCCTCCACGAAGGCGATGCGGCGTTCGTCCTCCGGGTGACGGACGGTCTGCGGCCCGGCGGAAGTCTGCCGGATCACGCTGCGGACGTTCTTCGTGAGCCGCTTCTTCAACTCCTTCCGGTAGACCCACGGCCGGTCCGGGTATTCAAGGTGCAGCTGACGGCGGGCGATCACCTCTTGGAGGCGATGATCGACCCGGGGCCGCTCCAGCGCCGGCACCGCGGATTCCAGCAGCCGGCCGGAGACCGGCTCCAGCGTCGCGGCGACCTCGGCCGGTTTGCTCGTCCACGCCTGCATCGCCCGCGGCAGGGCGAAGGCCAGCCGGCCGTCGGCGGCGGTGACTGCGGCGGCGTCGCCGGCCAGTTCGGCGATGCGGTCCGGGCCGACGGCGGCGAGGTTCAGCGGCACGCTCCAGTCCCAGCCGCACTCGGCCATCAGCCGGCGGACGTGCGGCCGGTCCGCCCGGATGCCCAGGCGGGTGTCGATCAGCCCGTTCGGGGCGTTGGTCCCCAGCAGGGCGAATTCCCCGCGGCCGACCTCGACGCAGCGGACTTCCGAGAACGCCGTCCGCCAAGTGGCCGCGGCGGCGGCGAGGGCCGCCGGGCCGCAGTCCGTGGTGCGGACCCGCCGGCAGGCGACGCCCTCCGGCGTCAGCAGGTCGGCGACCCGCCGGGCGAACGCGGCGGACTCCTCCGCGGCGGCGTCCACCGCGCCGGGGTGCGGCGGGTCGGAGATGACGACGTTGAACCGTTTCCCCTCACGCAACTCCGCCCCGCGGACGGCGAGAACCGGGTCGAGCGGCAGCAGGGCGACGCGTTCGTCGGCGAACGGATCGACCGTCCGCCCCCGGACGAGCTGCTCCCGCAGCGCGGCGACCGCCGCCGGGCGGGCGTCGCAGGCGACGATCTCCCGCACGGGAAACCGGGTGACGGCTTCGGTCGTCGTCGGCCCGGACGTGCCGAGCAACAGCACGCGGTCGGACGCCGACGCCCAGAGCAGCGGCAACACCGCCCGCATCACCGCGGCGCTGTCCCGCGGGGCGAGCGTCGGCTGAAGGGCCGCGGCGGCCTCCGGCAGCCCGGCGTGCCGGACCGTCAGCACCGTGCCCTGTTCGCGGAACAGCGTGGCTACGTCGCGGGTCGTTTCGACCCGGGCCAATTCGCGGGCGTCGTCCAGGTGAGCCAGCGTCGGGCCGGTCACGCCGCCCTGCCGGGCGATCGTCGGGAGCACGCCGAACAGCGTCTTCGTCGCGGCGGTCGGGGGCTCGTGCCAATTCGTCACGCAGACGGCCGCCGTCAGGGCGGCCAGACCGACCGCCAGACGAGGCCGCACGGCCCAGGAGCCGCACCGCACCGCCGCGGCCAGCGTCGCCGCGGTGAGCAGTTCGAGGGCCCCGACGAGTACGCCGCCGTCCGGCAACGCCGCGATCGCCCCGCCGCCGATCAGCAGTCCCGCCCCGCCGGCGAGCACGCCGGCG
>NZ_JBINJD010000077.1:0-23307 GCF_043951915.1 Alienimonas sp. DA493
CGGCTCCAATCTCCCCCCGCTCAAGCCTGGCAGGTCGGGCAGTGGAACGTGCTGCGTTGGGCCTGGACGGTGCGGAGAATCTCCGTGCCGCAGCGGGGGCAGGGGGCGCCGGCCCGTTGGTAGACGCGGTGCTCGTTGCGGTAGCGGCCGGGATCGCCGAGGGCGTTTCGGTACGTGCCGTCCGACAGCGTGCTGCCCTCGTATTCGATCGCCTCGGTCAGCACCGCCCGCACGGCGGCGGCGAGAGTCCGCACCTCTTCTTCCCCCAACGCGTTCCCCGGCCGGTCGGGGGCGAGGCGGGCGTGGAACAGGGCCTCGCTGGCGTACAGGTTGCCCACGCCGGCGGCGATCTTCTGATCGAGCAACGCGACCTTCACCGGCCGGCCGGTGCGGGACAGGCCGGCGGCGAGGGTGGCGGTCCACTCTTCCGGACTCAGCGCCAGCGGGTCCGGGCCGAGCTTGTCCGGGCCGAGCCGCTGCTCCAACTCGCCCGGTTCGTAGAGGGTGACGGTGCCGAGCCCGCGGCGGTCCCAGAACCGCAGGGCGGGGTAGGCCGAACCGCCGTCGGCGGCCGGGCCGAGCGTCCATTCGAGCCGGACGTGATCCCGCGTGGGCGGATCGCCGAGCAGCATCAGCCCCGTCATGCGGGGCTCGACGGCGAGCGCCCGGTCGTTGGAGAGCCGCAGCACGACCCGCTTCGCCCGCCGCTCGACGGCTGCGACGACCGCTCCCCGCACCCGGGCGGCCATCGCGGAGAGGCCGGGGGAGAGGGCGATCGGCTTGAGCGGCTCGCCGGCGGCGTTCACCCCGCCGCGGGGGCGCCGCAGGGCCGTGATCGTTCGCCCGACGACGTGCGGCCGCACGCCCCGTACCATCGTTTCGACCTCGGGCAGTTCCGGCACGGGGCGGCGGTTTCCGGTGGACGGGGGGCGAAGTGGGGAACGACGGGCGGGCGCGATTTTAGCGGCGGGACCTCTCCTGTCGGCCGCCGGACGCGGATAGGCCATGAAAACAGGGCCGGGAGCACAACGGCTTGACGCTGCCCGCGGGGCTGTCGATTCTGAAGAATGGCGGTCGGCCCCGCCCGCGGCTCGCGCACACTCCCCGTCGATCGCCCGTTTTCCGGGACGTTCGATCGGGTCACGCGGCGAGCTCCGTCCGTGTCCCGGACCCGTCCGCCCCCGTCCCCCTGCCCGGAGCGCCCCGTGCGTCGTCGTCCCCACCGCCCCGCCGGGGTGTTCCTCTCCCTGGCGCTCGCCGCCTCGCCCCTGGTCGCCTCCGAAGCGACGGCGAACGACGGCGACGCCGTGCGGGCCCACCTCGCGGCCGGCGAGTTCGGTCCCGCCGCCGAGTTGGCCGTCGGCGACGACGCGCTGCTCGCGCAGGTCGCCGCCGCCCAGTTCGAAGCCGGCGCCCAGCAGGCCGCCGCCCGCACGCTCAGCCGCATGACCGCCACCCGGGCCGACGGCCGCCCGGTCCGCGGCGCCGACGCGGCCGGCGGCGACGACAGCCTCGCCGGCGGTGTGATGGCGGACTTCCAGTCGCTGATCGACCTGATTCAAACCACCACCGGCGGTCTGGAGAACGGCGGCGGCTGGGAAGAGATCGACGGCGAAGGCGGTTCGCTGGAGGAATACCAAAGCGGCGTGCAGGTCGACCCGCTCGGCAAGATGGCCGCCCTGACGATGCGGGAACGGGCCGACCGCCTCGCCGCCCTCGGCTTGTCCGCCCAACTCGCCGAGCTGAACGACGACGTCGCCGCCCGGTCCGACCTGCGGCTCGTCTCCCTGCGGGGGCTGGAAGCGGAGGTCGCCGAGCGTCTCGCCGAGGGCCGTGCGCTGCCCGGTTCGATGCGGCACCTCGCCGGTCTCACGCAGGTGCAGTACGTCCTGCTGGTCGAACCGACGGCCGATCAGCCCGGCGACATCCTGCTGGGCGGCCCGGCCGCCGGCTGGAGCACGGACGAGGCCGGCCGCGTCGTCACCGACGACGGCCGCCCGGTGCTGCACCTGGATGACCTCGTGACCGTGCTGCGGACCTTCTCCGACGCCGGCAGCGGCATCTTCCAGTGCCTGATCGTGCCGCGGCAGGAAGGGCTCAAAGCCGTGAAGGACTACGCCGAGGCCTCGCAGGCCGGCGGCCCGCTCTCCGGCCCCTCCGCCACGCGGCAGTTCGTCGCCGGGCTGGGCAAGGCGCTGGGCGAGCAGGACGTCGTCTACAACGGCGTGCCCGCCGACAGCCGCGTCGCCCGGGTCATCGCCGAGGCCGACTACCGGATGAAGCTGATCGGGATCGACAAGGTGCAGGGCGCCGGCATCCAGAGCTACTTCGACCTGCTCGGCGCCAGCGGGAACACCTCCGGCGTGCCGATGAAGGCCCTGCGGTGGTGGCTGACGACCGACTTCGACGCCGTGCTGCACTCCGCCGACCGGGACGTGTTCGAATTCGTCGGCAGCCGCGTGCTGTGCAAGAGCGAGGACGAGTTCATCAACGCCGACGGCACCCGGCAGCAGACCGGACAGAGCAGCGCCGTGAACAGCCAGTTCGCCGCGGAGTTCACCAACAAGTTCCAGGCCCTCGCCGCCGAGGATCCGGTCTTCGCCGAACTGCAAAACATCTTCGATCTGTCCCTCGTCGCGGCGCTGATCTCCGCGGAGAACCTCGACGAGCGGGCCGGCTGGCACGGCGACGTGTTCGCCCAGGAAGCCCTCTACCCGGTCGAAACCGCCGCCGAGATCGCCACGGTCGACACCGCCGTCAACCACCGCGTCTACCGCGGCGGGGAGGTCGTCGTGCAGGTGGCCGGCGGCGTCCGCGGCGACCTGAACCGCGTGCTGGCCGACAGCGAGGTCTACAAGACCGGCGTCCGTCTGCAGAACAAGTTCGACGACGGGGAACTCGAACGCCCCGCCGGCCGCTGGTGGTGGGACGCGGCGAAGTGAGCCGCGAGCGCTTCCGCTGACAATCCGACGCCCCGGCCGTCCCCCGACGGCCGGGGCGTTTTCGTGCATGGGGAGTGAAGACGACAGCGCCAACCCGAAGCGTCAGCGAGGGCGTCGTCTGATCCGTCGGCCCGCGGCCGACGCCCTCGCTGACGCTTCGGGTTGGTGCGGCGGAGAGGCGCTGCGATGGGAGAGCCGGCGCCGAACTCCGTTGCGTCTGCCGATGGGTCGCGGACAATGCCGGTCCGGTTTTCTTGATCAAACTCCTTAAAAAGACGCTCCCGATGCGACGCCTCGCCCCGCTGCTGACCTCCGCCGCCCTGCTGGTCCTCTCGCCCGCCGCCCCGGCCGATCACCATGAACAGGGGGAGAAGGACGGCGACGGCTTCACCGCACTGTTCGACGGCGAGAGCCTCGACGGCTGGGAGCAGCGGAACGGCAAGGCCACCTACAAGGTGGAAGAGGTGGACGGGGCCCCGGCGATCGTCGGCCGCACCGCCGAGGGCAGCCCGAACTCCTTCCTCTGCACCAAAGATACGTACGGCGACTTCGTGCTGGAGTTCGAGGTCAAGCTGCCCACCAAGGACCTGAACAGCGGCGTGCAGGTCCGTTCCAGCAGCAAGGGCGGCACGAAGGACGGCCGCGTGAACGGCCCGCAGGTGGAGATCGAGTCCAGCCCCGGCGACGCCGGCTACGTCTACGGCGAAGCGATGGGCGGCGGCTGGCTCGACCCCGTCGAGGAACACACCAATAAGGACGCCTTCAAGAACGGCGAGTGGAACAAATACCGCGTCGAAGCCAAGGGCGACAGCATTCACACCTTCATCAACGGCGAACCCGTCTCCACCCTTAAAAACGAACGGGTGCCGGCCGAGGGCTTTATCGGCCTGCAGGTCCACAGCTACCGCGGCCCGCACCCGGGCGTGGTGATGTGGCGGAACATCCGCATCAAGCCGCTGTGACCCCGGTCCGCCTTCGCTGACCGTCGATCGACCCGGACGCTTCGAGCGTCCGGGTCGTTTGCTTGCGCGCCGAATTGCACGCTCAGGCGGCCCGTCGGGCCAGGCGCCACGCGATCGGCAGGGCCAGCAGCGCCCCGAGCCCGGCAAGGAACATATCCTTCTGGGCGTCCCATTGATCGCCCTGCAGGCCGTTGTAGCGGTCGGCGAAGGCCGGTTCGAGCAGCGCCGTCAGCGACCATTCGAATACCTCGTACGCCGCGGCGATCGCCAGCAGCAGACAGACGCCGAACCCGCTCGCCCAAGCCGGCTTCATCCCGCCGAATCGGGCGGCGATTTCCGCCGCGACCGGGACGAGCAGCAGGCCGGAGGCGAAGTGGACCAGCCGGTCGAAATGGTTTCGCCCGTCCGGCCCGCCCAGCGAGAACAACGTCAGCCGCTCCCCGCCCGGCACGGTCGAATAGAGGAACCGGGCCGCGACGGCGTGCAGCAGGAAGAAGATCGCCACCCCCGCGGCCGCCGGCCCGCTGATCCAGCCGCGTCGCCCGCCGACCCACAGGGCTGCCAGGGCCAGCGGCGTGCCGAGGTGCTGGAGGAATTGCTCCCACGGGTGCGGGGGAGCGACCGCGGAGAGCGCCGTGACCGCCGCGACGGCGCCGGCGAAGCGTCCCGGCCAGGGGGTGGGCCGGCGGCGGGCGGGGTTTGACATCGCTTCAACATGACGCTCCGCCCGCCCGAGCGCCGGCTCGGACGGGCGGAGGTTTACATCGAACCGCGGCCGAGCGTCAGGAGCCCATCGGTTCCTTCGTCCCCTCCGCAGCCGCGGCGGCGGGAGCGGCGGCGAAGTCGGCGGCGCTGGGGTAGATCCGCTGCGGCAGGACGTGGCCGGCGGGGTCGGCGATGAAGGCCCGGCGGCTGGCCTCGGTGGCGTGCAGGTAGAGCTGGCCGTCGTAGAAGGCCGCGAACTCCGCCCGCCCCGGCACGGCCCGGGCCGTGGTGGAGAGCAGGTGCGGGTCGTAGCCGCTGAGCTGCGGGGCGTACCGGCTGGGGTTGGCCCGGAACTTGGCCAGGGCGGCGGCGTCCTTCAGGCGGTAGGCGACCCCGCCGACGCTCCAGGCGTACTTCGCCTCGCCCTTCTCCCACACCTTACCGTCCACCAGCGAGACCGGGCAGTACCCCTTCAGGCCCAGTTCGATATGCCCCGGGCCGCGGCGGCGGGCCCATTCTTCCAGCAGTTCGGCCGGGTCGCCCGGCTCGCACTTGGGGCACTCCAGCAGGTCGGCGGCGTCGCTGGCGGGCAGGTGAGCGGCGACGCGGGAGAGCCGGCCGGCGTACCCGGCGACGTCGGTCGGGCCGACGGCCCGCGTCAGCAGGGTGCCGTCCGACTGCAGGAAGACGTCGGCGGGCAGGGCGGTGACGCCGTATTCCTCGGCGAGGTCCTCGTGCTCGTCCACGTCGACTTTCACGCCGACGACCCCGTCGCCGCCCAGTTGGGCCAGCACGGCCGGCTTGCCCAGCACCTCGGCCTCCATCTTCTGACAGGGCCGGCACCACTCCGCGTAAAAGTGCAGCACGACCGGGCGGTCGGTGGCGGCGGCGGTCACGCGGGCGGTTTCGACGTCCTCCACCCAGCGGCCGGCCTCCGGCTTGCCGTCCGGCTCCGCGGGGGCGAGTTGGTTGCCGACCGTCGCGAGATCTGCCGTTGCGTCCTTCGCGGCGGTGGAGCTATTGCTCGGTCGGTAGCCCGCGGTTCGCTCCGCAGGCCCTTCGCCCCCGTTCGCCGCGACCGACAGGCCCAGGCTCAACGCCAGGACCACCGGGCCGACGCCGCAAAGCCGCGGCCGGGAGGGAACGGGGAGCGTGCCGAAACGGAGGTGCAGCATTCGAGCTCGTCTCACGGTCGGGTTGGGGTGGCCCCGCGAACGGGGCGGGGCAGGAGCTTTGGGGGGACCCCACGGGCTGTTCGGGTCACGTGCCCCCTTCGGATTGGCGGGGACCTTACGGTTCGCCGGGGGTTATGCAAGCCAGCGGTGGGCGGATCCCCGAGCGGGGAGGCCGGGGTCGCCCCGCAGGCGACCCCCGTTCCGTCCCCTTGGGAATGGCGGGAGACGGACCAGACAGACCCCGGGAAAAAATTTTCGATCGCGTCCACCCCAACTTTTCGGTGCGTCGTTCTGATGCAGGTCCGCCCGCGGTTCTGTCCGGGGGCGGAGGCGGTGCGGTTGCGAGTCCGGCGGGCGGAACGAAGATGGCCGCGCCCGCCGCATCCTTCCGCCGTCGCCCCCGCATGCCCGCCGCCCACCGCCCCGTCGTTCTGATCATCCGCGACGGCTGGGGCCACAACCCCCGTTCCGATCAGGACTTCTGCAACGCCACCGTGCAGGGCGCCACGCCGGTCAGCGATCGGCTGCTGGCGGAGTACCCGCACGTGCAGATCAAAACCAGCGGCACCGACGTCGGTCTGCCGCCGGGCGTGATGGGCAACAGCGAGGTCGGCCACCAGAACCTCGGCGCCGGCCGGATCGTCGACCAGGAGCTGATGCGGATCACCAACGCCGTCACAAGCGGCGCCTTCCAGGAGAACTCCACCCTGCTGGAGGCCGTGAACCGGGCGAAGAGCAGCGGCAAGGTGGTCCACCTGCTCGGTTTGCTGTCCGACGGCGGCGTGCACAGCCACATCGACCACTGCCTCGCCCTGGTCGACCTTTGCAAACGGGCCGGGCTGCCGGCGGATCAGCTGGCCGTGCACGTCATCACCGACGGCCGCGACACCGCCCCCAACGGCGGGGCGGAGTACGTGAAGACCCTGGAGGCGAAGCTTGCCGAGGCCGGCTACCCGCCGGTCGCCAGCGTGATCGGCCGGTTTTACGCGATGGACCGGGACTTCCGCTGGGACCGCGTGCAGAAGGCCTACGACCTGCTGCTGGGCCGCGGCGGGCAGCCGACCGACAGCGCCGGCGCCGCCCTGGCGGCGTACTACGAGAACCCTACGGAGCCGGAGCGGGCCGGCGACGAGTTCGTCGCCCCCTACTACACCAACTACCCCGCCGGGACCGGCCCGAAGAACGGCGGCCGCATCGCCGACGGAGACTCCGTCATCTTCTACAACTTCCGCGGCGACCGTCCGCGGGAGATCACCAAGGCGTTCGTGCTGGACGACGCGGACTGGGGGGCCATCAAGGGCGGCGGGTTCGACCGGGCTCCGGTGCCGCAGGACCTCTTCTTCTGCACGATGGCCCGCTACGAGACCGGCCTCGACACGCAGGTCGCCTTCGAAAAGCCGCCGAAGATGAAGGGCATCCTCGGGGACGTGGTCGGCGCCGCCGGGCTGACGCAGTTCCGCTGCGCTGAAAGCGAGAAGGCCCCGCACGTCACCTTCTTCTTCAACGACTACCGCGAAGACGCCTTCCCCGGCGAGACGCAGTTGGAGATCCCCTCGCCCCGGGACGTCAGCACCTACGACCAGAAGCCGGAAATGAGCGCCCGCGGCGTGACCGACGCCGTGCTCGATCAGATCGCCAAGGACGGGGCGGACTTCATCCTCGTGAACTACGCCAACGGCGACATGGTTGGCCACACCGGCGTGCTGGAGGCCGCCGTGAAGGCGGTGGAGGTGGTGGACGGCTGCGTCGGCGAGATCGTCGACGCCGCGCTGGCCAAGGGCGGGGCGCTTGTCGTCACCGCGGACCACGGCAACTGCGAGCAGATGGTCGACCTCGAGTCCGGTCGCCCGCACACCGCCCACACGACCTACGACGTGGACCTGGTCGTCGTCGCGGAGGACCTGACCTCCAAGGGGACCGGTGGCCGCACGCTGCGGGAGGGCGGCCGCCTGGCGGACGTCGCCCCGACCGTGCTGGACCTCCTCGGGGTCGACAAACCGGCCGAGATGACCGGCGAAAGCCTGCTGGCGTAATCCGGACGGCGGCCGGGGCGGTCCGCGATCAGTTCGCGATCAGGCCGAACCAGACGAACCCGCCGGCGGCCGCCGCGAACGCGACCAGGGCGGCGATCTTCCCGAGCGTCCCGTACCCGTGGAACCGCGGGTGCGGGGTCCAGAAGAAGTGGGCGTGCAGGAAGGCCGCCGCGGCGAGGGCCGCCGCGGCCACGCACAGCGCCTCCGCCCCGTGCAGTTCCCACCACCGCAGCGGGCGGCCGCCGACGAACGGCATCCGCCCCCGCCACAGCCCCCGCACCCCGTGCAGGGCGAGGATCGCCGGCAGGATCGCCCCGAACAGCCCCCGCGACACCGGGTGGTCCGGCGCCGCGTCGGCCAGCGATTCGACGGCCTCGACAAAGCGTTCGGAGTCGCGGCGGAGCATCAAGACGGGGGACGGCGGCGAGGGCGGAGACGTTCCGAACGCGATCCGGCCCGGACTGGTTCATCGCACTCCGTTGGATTCGCGGCGCCGCTGCGGATCGCTCCCCATGGTCCTGCCCCCCGCCGCCCCGCCGAACGACGAGATCGACCGCCTCGCTCTGACTGCGCGACCGGCTGGACGACCGGCGGGCTATCAGTCGTGGCGGCATCTCACGTTTCTGCACTGGCGCGTCGAGCCGGAGGTCGTGGCGAAGACGCTCCCGGCGGGGCTCGAACTGGACACGCACGACGGCGCCGCCTGGATCGGACTCGTGCCGTTCCTGATGACCGGCGTGCGACCGCGGTGGGCCCCGGCGGTCCCGGGCGTGTCGACGTTCCCGGAGACGAACGTCCGCACCTACGTCACCCGCAGGAACGCGCGGGGCGAACGGGAGCCGGGCGTCTTCTTCTACAGCCTCGACGCCGCCAAATGGCTCGCCGTGGCGATTGCCCGTACGGCGTGGCGGCTGCCGTACTTCCGGGCGGCGATGACCGTGACCCGCGACGGCGACCGCACGCGGTACGAAACCCGCCGCCTCTGGCCCGGCCCGCGCGGGGCGGGGGGCCTGATTGAAGTCGCCGCGACCGGCCCGGCGGGCGCCGCGGCACCCGGTACGCTCGACCACTTTCTGGCAGAGCGCTACCTGCTGTTCACGCCCGCTCGGGGCCGCATCCTCCGCGGTCAGGTGCACCACGCGCCGTACCCGCTGCGGCCGGCGCGGGTCGAGCGGCTGAGCGATTCGCTCGTCGCCGCAGCGGGATTCCCGGGGCTGTCCGGTGCGAGCCAGGAAGCCGGTCGCCCGCCGGACCACGTGCGCTCCAGCGACGGCGTGGACGTGGAGGTCTTTCCCCTCTCGTAACGTCGGCCCAGCGGACCCTACGCCTTCCGCGACCGCCACTTCACGACGGACCACCGCGTGATCGGGTAGCTCGCCAGGGCGCAGGCGCCGCCGACGACCACGGAGCCGATCAGCATCGGCCAGCCGACCCGCAGCACGAGGTCCTTGACGGTCTCCCACCAGTCCGCGAGGCCCTCGTACTCCAGCACCCCGGCCAACTCCGCCTTCGTCAGGTCGCCGGAGACGAACAGCGTGCCGACTTCGTAGTCGAACCAATAAATCGCGAGCATCGTCAGCGGGTTCGAGATATAAACCGTGACGAGCGACGCCTTCACGTTGAAGTTGAAGAACGGCTTGCAGCAGTAATAGAAGGCCAGCACCAACATCATCTGCACGCCGACGGTGGGCGTCATGCCCCAGAAGAACCCCACGGCCACGCCCAACGCGATCTGGTGCGGGGTGTCCTCCAGCCCGAGGACGTAGTTCAACAACGTCCGCGGACTGCTCCACCACTGGAGCTTCTGCCCGGCGGGGGCGTCGTCGTCCGGGGGATCGTCCGCGGCGACCGGCGGGGCGTGCTCGTCCGGGATCCAGCGCTCCGGCGGGTGAATTTCGCCCGGGGGGATCGGCGGGGGCGGGTGATGGGCCTCGCCGGCGGAGTCGGGGGGCGGTTCGATCGTGGCGGCGCCGGCGGGGGACGGGGCGGACCGGTCGTCCCGAGACCCGGCGGCGGGGCGGGGAGCCGGGGCGGTCATGAGCACGGGGGACAACCTATTGGGGCGGGCGACGCGGGCGGGGGAGTGCCGTGGGAGCCCAGGGGCGGGGCGTCGAACCGGCCCCGGTCGGAACGAATCGCGATCGACGCTTGATCGAACCGGGGGCGGCGACGAGGGGGCGACCGGAGCGGCGCCCGATTCTAACGTCCGTCGCGGCGGACGCCGCCCCTCGATCGCCGCTTTGCCCGCGTCGGGGGCTGGGGCGTACCATACGGCCCGCACCGCCCGACCCGGGGCGGCCCCGATCCGTCCGTTGAGCGTTCCCCGACGATGAGCCCGCCCGTGCCCCGCCGCCCCGCCCCCGCGGTTCCCGTCGCCCCGCTCCGGTTCCCGACCTGGCTGGCCGCGGGGGGCCTGTCGCTCGGTGCGCTCCTCCTGACCGGCTGCGGGTCGGAACTCGACGCCGCCGCCGAGCCCGTCGCCGCCGAGGCCGCAGCCGCCGAGCCCGTCGCCGCCCTGACAGCTCAACAGGAGGTCGCCCCGCCGGCTCCCGCCGAACCGACCGCCGAGACCGCCGACCCGATCGCCGCCGCGGAGGCTGCCGCCGACGAGCCGCGGGTCGCTCCGGAGTCGCCCGCCGGCGACGGCATGGTCGCGATCCCGGGCGGCTCCTTCCGCATGGGCACCGTCGATCCGCCCCGGCTGCACGGGGACGAATCGCCGGTGCGGGAGGTGACCCTCTCCCCCTTCTGGATGGACGAGACGGAGGTCACCAACGACGAGTTCGCCGCCTTCGTGGCCGCGACCGGCTACGTCACCGCCGCCGAAAAGCCGATCACCCGGGAGGACCTGGAGGGGATGGTTCCCGACGAGTTCCTCGCCAACATCCCCGAGGAGGGCCTCGAACCCGGCAGCGTCTGCCTGAGCCCCACCTTCGACCGGCGGATGGCCGCCTACATCGGCGAGAACCCCAACCTCGTCGTGCAGGCCGGCGTCTGGCAGATGCAGGACGGGGCGAACTGGCGCCACCCCGAAGGCCCCGGTTCGGACCTCGTCGGCAAGGGCGATCATCCGGTGGTGCACGTCAGTTGGGACGACGCCGTCGCCTACGCCAAATGGGCCGGCAAAAAGCTCCCGACCGAGGCCCAATGGGAGTACGCCGCCCGGGCCGGGCACGAGGGCCGCGAATACCCCTGGGGCAACGTGCTGCTCCCCGAGGGCGAGGACGGCAGGACGGAGCACCGGGCGAACATCTATCAGGGCAAATTCCCCTTCGAGGACAGCGGCGCCGACGGCTACACCCGCTCCTCCCCCGTGAAAGCCTTCCCGCCCAACGACTGGGGCCTGTACGCGCTCAGCGGCAACGTCTGGGAGTGGTGCCGCGACTGGTATCGCCCGGACTACTACGCGACCGGCCCGGACGTCGACCCGCCCGGCCCGGCGGACAGCTTCGACCCGAACGAACCGAACCTGCCCAAACGGGTGCAGCGGGGCGGCAGCTTCCTGTGCAGCGACAACTACTGCACCGGCTACCGAGTCGCCAGCCGCATGAAGGGCGACCCCGGCACCGGCAGCTTCCACTGCGGCTTCCGCTGCGTGGTCGAGGACGTCGACGCCTGGAAGAACGCCCCCCGCTGGACGGCCAACGCCTCCGCGGACGCCCCCGCCGCCGAGAGCGAACCCGCCGGGGCCGAGTGACCGCGGCGGGGCGATCGTCCGGTCGCCCCGTTCCCGCCCCGCGACTCGCCCACTACACTTCCGGTCTGCGCCCCCGCCGGCCGTCGTTTCGTCCCCGCTCGTCTCCGCCGTCTTCCCCCGCCGCCCGCGTTATGGTTCTGCTGTCCGCCGCCGATCTGTCCCGGCAGTTCGACCGCACGCCGGTTTTTAAAAACGTCACCTTCGACGTGCGGGCCGGCGAGCGCGTCGGCCTCGTCGGCCCCAACGGGACCGGCAAGACGACCCTGATGCACTGCCTGATCGGCCGGGAAACGCCGGACACCGGCGGCGTGACCACCCCGCAGGGGGCGACCGTCGGGCTGCTCGAACAGGAAGCCCAGTTTCCTCCCGGCCGCACGCTGATGGACGAGGCCAAAGCCGGCCTCGCCCATTACTACGCGCTCCATAAAGAGAGCGAAAAGATCGCTCACAAAATGGCGGAGGTCTGGGAGGGGCCGGAGGCGGAAAAGCTGCACCGCCGCTTCGACGCCATTCAGGAGGAGCTGACCCGCCACGACGCCTTCGAACTGGACTATAAAGTCGACGAGGTGCTCGGCGGTCTCGGCTTCACGAAAAGCCAGTACGACGCGGACCTCGCCGAGATGTCCGGCGGCCAGCGGAGCCGGGCGATCCTCGCCCGGTTATTGCTGTCCGACCCGGACGTGATGCTGCTGGACGAACCGACCAACCACCTCGACGTCGCCGGCACGGAGTGGCTCGAAGGCTACCTCCCGCGGGTCGGCGGGGCGGTGATCGTGGTCTCTCACGACCGCTACTTCCTCGACAACGTCACCACCCGCACCTTCGAACTGCTGGGCGGGACGCTGCATGAATACAAAGGCAACTTCAGCACCTACCGGGCCCAGCGGGAGGAGCGCCTGAAGGTGCTCGAACGCACCGCCGAGAAGCAGCGGGACACGATCGAGAAGGCGGAGCGGTTCGTCGCCAAGAACCGCTACGGCACCAAGAGCAAACAGGCCCAGAGCAAGCTCAAATCGATCGCTCGGCTGGAGGAGGACCGCGTCGAGGTGCCGGTCTACGACGAGTCCGGTCCGCGGATGAAGTTCACCGCCGCCGACCGCACCGGCGATAAAACGCTGGAGATCGAAAATCTCTCCAAGGGCTTCGACGAGGGGCCGCTGTTCGAGAACGTCAGTTTGCGGGTGGAGCGCGGCGACCGTATCGGCGTCGTCGGGCATAACGGCTGCGGCAAGACGACCTTTTTGAAGTGCGTCGTCGGCGCCCTCCCGCCGGACAGCGGGACGGTTACCGAGGGGGCGAACGTGCGGGTCGGTTACTTCGACCAGCGGTTGGAGAGCGTCGGCGAGAACGAAACCGCCGTGGATGCCGTCCGCCCGCCCGGCGACGACCCTTTCAATCCGGGCTTCGGCCGCAGCATGCTGGCCAAATTCGGCGTGAAGGACGAAATGGGGCTGATGAAGGTCGGCGCCATGAGCGGCGGCGAGAAAACCCGCGTCGCCCTCGCCCGGCTCGCCACCGGCAATTACAACACGATGGTGTTGGACGAACCGACCAACCACCTCGATCTCTGGAGCCGCGACGCCCTCGAACGGGCGCTGCTGGAGTTCGGCGGGACGCTGCTGTTCGTCTCGCACGACCGCTATTTTATGGACCGCATCGCCACGAAAGTGCTCGTCTTCACGCCGGAGGGGGTGAAGTTGCACGAGGGCAATTATTCGGACTACGTCGCCTTCCGCGACGCCACCAAGGCCGCCGAAGACGCGGAGGCCGCCGCCCAGGAGGCGAAGAAGGTCCCCGCCAAAGCCTCCGCGAAGAACGGGGCCGCGGACGCGAAATCGAAGAGGTTCCCCTATAAACCGGCGGAGCAGATCGAAGCGGAGATCGCCGAGACGGAGGAGGCGATCGAGTCCTTGCAGGTCGAACTCGCCGCCCCGGAGGTCGTCCGCGACGGCGCCGCCGCGAAAAAGGTCCGCCGGAAATACGATCAGGCGAAGAGCCGGCTGGCCGAACTGTGGGAGCACCTCGAAGAGGTCGCCGGTTAGCGGGCTCGTTTATCGAGCTTTCAACGCCTTGCGGATCGCGGCGACGTTCGCCCGGAACGCGGCGTCGCCCTGTTCCCGCTCCGCGAAGCGTTTGAGGGCGTGCATCACCGTGCCGTGGTCGCTGCGGCCGAAGTGGCGGGCGACGGCGGCGAGCGGTTCGCCGGTTAATTCGCGGCAGAGGGCCATCCCCGCCTGCCGGGCCGGCACCACCGCGGCGGAGCGGCCCGGTCTGCGGAGTTGATCGACCGTCAGCCCAAACCGCCCCGCGACCGCCCGACTGACGGCCGCCAGCGTGGGCGGCGGCCGGTCCGGGGCGGCGTTCTCCCGGCCGGCGAGCAGCGCCGCGGCGATCTCCTCGCTCCAGCCGGTCGTCCCCGCCGCCCGGGCTAGTTCGGTCAGGCGGTCCGCGATCGCCTCCAACTCCCGCACGGAGGTCCCCGCCAGCGCGTTCCCCAGCCGCCGCAGGGCCTCCGGCGTCGCCGCGATGCGACGACGTTCCGCGAATCGCCCCAAGATCGTTGCGACGGACTCCCGGCCCGGGGCGTTGAGACTCACGCAGACTCCCCCGCGGAGTCGATCGGTGAGTCGTTGGGAGACAGCGGGGAGTTCGCCCGGAAGGCCCGGCCCGCTGAGGACCGCCCGGCCGCCCGATTGCTCGACCGCGTCGAGGGCGGCGAGCAGCAGGTCCTGGGTTTTCGGCTTGGCCCGGACGCCGGCAAGGTCCTCGACGATCAGCAGCCGGGCGGAGAGCAGGTCCTCCCGCAGCGGGCCGGGGAAGCCGCCGGCGAGGGCCTCGTCCAGCGCCGCCGCCAGCCCGGCGCCGGTGAAGCGGACGACGCCCGCCGCTTTCCGCTCGGCCGCGGTGCGGAGGGCGCCGGTGGAGCGATCGAGCCGCAGCAACTCGTCGATCAGCCGCGTCTTGCCGCAGCCGGCCGGGCCGTACAGGTAGAGCCGCGGGCCGAGCGCCGGGGAGGCGGCTGGTTCTTCCTCGGCGTCGGCGGGCGGGACGGATTCGGCGAGCGCCCGCACGGCGGCGAGGGCGGCGGCGTTCTCCGGGATCTCCAGCAGCGGGGTCGGACCCCGGTCGGCGACGGCCGCCGTGCCGGGGCCGCGCAGCGTCGGGGCGAACCGGGAGCGGGCGCCGTCGGGCCGCTTCGCCACGGTCAACGCCCTCCGTCGCCTGGCATCCGGGCGGCCGGCATCCGGGCGGCGGTCCGTTGGATCACGCCGCCCTCCCGCGTCGGGGCGTCGCCGCCCAGCCGTTGGGCGAGCGCGGCGACGCGGGACAGGTCGCCGGTCGCTTCGCCCCAGCGGCCGGAGAGGTCCGCGAGGAAACGGGTCTCGGTCGCTTCGGCTTGGGCGCGCAGGGCCGCCGCGCGGTCGGCGGCGGCCCGGCCGACGACCGGGCGAAGAGCGGCGACGAAGCGTTCGCCGGCGTCGGTCTCCAACTGCCAAACCGGCCGCGACGCCGGGCCGGAAAGGTGCAGCGAACCGCTCAGCCCGTCCAGCGTCGCCGCGGCGGCGTTCACCGTGCGGGCCAGCGCCGCCTGGTCGGGCGGCGTTCCCGCCGGGGCGTCGCCGCCGCCCAGACGGGCGGTGAGGCGGAGATCGACGGCCCCGTTCAGATCCGCGTCGGCCCCGCGGCCGGTCAGCCGCAGGCGGGCGGTCCAGTTCAGCCCGGCCGGCTCGCCGTCGCCCGGGCCGGCGATCGGCACCGGCACGCGGGCGACGGCCGCCCGCGCCCCCTGCGGCACCGCGGTGGCGACCCGCAGTTCCACGTTCGTCACCGGCTCCCCGCCGGAGGCGTCGTGCGTGAACAACAGGGCGAACCGGGGGGCGTTCCCGTCGAGGTCCGTCGCCTGCGGATCGGCGACGGCGGTGAAGGACCCGGCGACGGGGCGGCCGTGCAGGGCCGGGTCGCTGGTGAGACCGGTCAGCGTGCCGGCGAAGGGGAGCGGGCCGTCGGCCGTCGGCAGGGCGCCGGTGACGGCGAGGTTCTCCAGCAAGACCGCCGGCCGCGGATCGGCGAGGGGGAAGGGCACGCGGACGCCCCGCCGCGGCGGGGGCGGGGGAGCGAGGGCGTCGGGTTCTCCCAGGCGCTCTCGCAGCCAGTGGGTGACGGCCAGCGTCGCCGTGAGCCGCTGCGTCAACGCCGGGCCGAGCAGCGACCGGGCCGCGGCGTCGGCGTCCGGTGGGGCGGCGGCGAACGCGTCGAGCCGTTCCGCGTCCCGCCGCCTGGCGGCGGCGAGGGCGGCCCGGTCCTCGGCGGCTCGCACCGCCAGGGCGGGCAGTTCCCGTCGCAGGGCCTCCGCGTCGGCGGCCAGCGTGCGGGCCTGTCCGGCGACGTCCCCGGCGTTCGTCGGGTCGGAAAGAACCCGCGAGCGGCGCTCCAACTCGGCGGCCCGGGCGGCGAAGGCGTTCAGCCGGTCCTCCCACTCCCCCCGCAAGCGGCGGGCGAGACGAACGGTTTCCAGTTCCTCAGTCGGCGTCGGACCGCCCCCGCCCAGCAGGTCCGGCAGATCGCCCAGTGCCCCGTCGAAGTCGTCCAACCCGTCGCAAACGGGCAGCAGGGCGGCGGGGTTCGGCAGGGCGAGGCGGAGCGAATCGGACTCACCGGCGGGGAGGTCCCGCGGGGCGCCGAAGGTCAGCCCGGTCAGCGTGCCGGCCGTGACGCGGACCCGGCCGCGGAGCAGTGCGGCGGCGTCGAGATCCCCCGTCAGCCGGTCGAACGACACGAGGTTCCGCCCCGGCCGCTGCGGGTCCGGCAGGGCGAATTCGGACAGGTCGATCCGCGGGGGGAACGCGGCGGTGCGGAGCGTCGCCAACTCCGGCCGGGCCCCGGTCGCGCGGCCGACGATCCGCACCGAGGCGTCGCGCAGCAGCGGGTCGAACCCGAACGCCAGGAACGCCCACAGCCCCGCCGCCAGGACGACGCGGGGCAGCAGGTAGCGGCGTGCGAGCAGCGGCACGCGGTTCCGCCCGGACTCTCGCCGAGGTTCGATGCGAGGTGCGGTCACGGCGCCTCCCCGGCGAGGCGGTCGGCGGTCCGCCAGTCGGTCCACGCGGCGGCGAGCGCCCGGTGGGCGGCCAGGGCGCCGCGGTGCAGGGGCCAGGCGGCGGCGGCGCCGACCAGCAGGGCGGCGAAGGCGACGGTGTTGTCCCACCCCAGCCAGGCCCCGCCGGGCAGGGCGAGCAGCGGGGCGAGGCCGCCGCGAACCGACGGGGCGCTCAGCAGGGCCAGCCCGAGGCGGTGCAGGTAAGGATCGAGCAGCGGGACCAGCGCCGTCGCCGCCAGCGCCGCCCAGGCCGCCGCGGCGAGGTTCAGCCGAACCGCCGCGACCGCCAGCCCCAGCGCGCAGGCGGTGGCGTTCTCCTTGGGCAGCAGACCGAACCAGAATCCCAGCGTCACCCCGCGGGCGGTCTCCTCCGCGGTTCCGCAGCAGACCCCGACGAGGCCGTCCACCGCGACCCGCAGCGGTTCGCTCCGCCGGGCGATCGGCCCGGCGGACGCGGCTTCCGGCGAGAACGACACGGCCGACCTTCCCCCAGTCTTTCGGACCCCATCCGGTCGTGCGGACCGGCGTTCGCGGGGTTTAGGTCGCCGCGACGGAGGGGGTCAACGGCGGGTGGGCGTCCGCGGTCGGCGGCGGGGGCGCGGCAGAGCGGGGCGCCGCCTCCGGCGGGCGGCGGGCAGCGACGGCGGAATCGAATCGTTCCCGGGAGAACTCCCGCAACTCCGTGTTGAAGATCTCCAACAGCGTGTGCAGGCAGGCCGCGACCACCGGGCCGACGAACACCCCCCAGATGCCCATCACCTTCAGACCCCCCAGCACGCAGACGAAGGCCAGCAGCGGGTGAAGTTTGGCGTCGCTGTTGAGCACCAGCGTGCGGATCACGTTGTCCAGCGTGCCCACCACCACGGAGCCGAACAGCAGCAGGAAGGTCGCCGCGATCGGGCTGTCGTGCAGGTAGAGCCAGATCACGCAGGGCCCCCACACCAGCCAGGTGCCGGCCAGCGGGATCAGGGCCGACAGCGTCCCGGCGACGGCGAAGGCGACGAAGTGCCCCAACCCGCAGAGCTGAATGGCGATCGCCGTGAGAATCCCCTGGGCCGCCGCGGCGAGAAACGTGCTGAGCACCACCGCCCGCAGCACGGTGTCGAACCGGTCGAGCAGGGCCTGCTGGTATTCCGTCTGCACCGGAACCAGTTCCCGGGTTCCCTGCAGCAGCGCCGGGCCGTCGCAGAGGAAGTAGTAGAGGCCCACGCCGAACATCGCCAGGGCGATCAGCAGCTCGACGGCGTTGCCCAACACCCCCGCGGCGACGCCCACCCCCGCGGCGGCGGGCAGGTCCCGCCCGCCCTGCACGACGGCGGCCCGGAGTTCCGAATATTCCGCCGGCAGCAGCCTCGCGGCGGAGGCGATCAGATCCTGTTCGCCCTCCGCCGGCGGCTCGATCTTTAACGCCTCCCGCACGTCGGCGGCGATCAGCATGCGGTAGTCGAAGTCCTCTCGCCCGGCGGCGTCGGCCATCTCCCCCTTCAGTTGGGCGACGCGCGTGCGGGCCGCCTCCGTCAGATCGATCAGGTAGGAGCCGGCCGCGAACGTCGCCGCGGCGGTCGGCAACAGGATCAGCCCCAGCACCGCCGCCGTCACGACCCCCGCCGCCACCCGCCCGCGGCGGTTCAGCCGGCGTCGCAGCCGCATGTACCACGGCCGGCACAGCACCGCGACGACCCCCGCCAGAAACAGCGGGAGCAGAAACGGCGCCACCACCTTGTAGAAGGTGATGCCCAAGAACACGATCAGCGCGGACAGGGCGCCGAGGCTGATGATCCGGGCCAGATTGAGCCGCGACCGCGGTTCCCGATTCGCCCGCCCGGCGGCGTCCTCGACGCGCCGCGGCAGGGGCTTCGAGGGAGCGGGCCTTGTTGGCCGGGGGCTCGACGGCACGGGCGGCGACGGGTCGGCGGGGGGGGCGTCGTCAGTCACGAACGGAGTCTAACGGAGCCGACGCCGTCGCGGATCAACGCTGGAGCGCTCCGCCCGCGCACGGTCCCCCCTCTCACCGTCAGAGGGGTTCGATCTCTCGGACCGCCTGCCAATCGGGAAGCCGGCCCTGCTCGCTCATGAACCGCTCGAACCCGACGCCTTCGCCGTCGGTGACCGCCGTCCGGTTTGCCCAGACGGTGTCGCACTCGAAGCACATCACCATTTCTTCGCTGACCCCATCCACCGCCGCTCGGCAAAGCGCCGTCTGTCCGCAGTACGGACACGGTGTGACGTGAGATTGCATAGCGTTCGCTTCGTCGCCCCTGAGAGGTGCAGAGAGTCGATCAGAAAGGCGTCGACACGAAAGTCTTCCACGCCCCTGCCAACTCCGGCAGCACGGCCGGGAGGATCTCCCGCAGGGCGGTTCGATCTTCGTCGCTGAGGTGGGCAAACTCCTCGCCGTGTGTCACCTCGTACAGGCGGCGGTAGAGGTAGCCCCGCACCTCCTTCGGCAGGTGGGCGAAGCCGTCGGAGTGCACCGTGTAGCTGCACGGGTAGCGGAACAGCCGGGTTTCCAGGTCGAACTGCCGCAGCGACCGGCCGGCGTCGTCGAAGGGGCCGCGGGCGGCGAAGGCCTCGGCGAAGCCGCTCGTCCCCGTGACCGGGTGGTCCAACGGCGTCTCCCCCTCGAATAGCAGGTGGGCGAGCAGGTCCTCGGCCTCCGCCCGCCACGCCGCGTCCGGTTCGTCGGCCGTGCCGGCCTCCGCGGCGATGCGATAGGCGTAGCCGGTGCGGACCATCCGGTTGTGGGCGTCGAGCTGGTGCTCCAACGTCATCAACGCCACCACGTCGCTGTGCGGCGAGCGGTAGGCCGAGGCGTCGAACCGTCCGGACAGGTCGGTGACGTTCCGGCCGGCGGCGTTCTCCGCCAGTTCGTCCCACTGCTCCGGGCGGTCGGTGGGCAGGGTGAGGTTGCCGCGGTGGCGGGCCGGGCCGGTTGTACCGGTGACGTACCAGCCGCCGAAGCGGTCGGCGAGCGGCGTGCCGTGGTCCGGCCGCACATCGCGGGCCGGCAGGGCGGGGCGGCCGGTCTCGTCGCTGAACACGCTGCGGACCAGCAGCCCCGGCACGTCCAACGTCCGCGGCCCGGCGTGGCAGACGGTGCAGCTCATCACCTCGCGGTCGATGAGTACCTCCGGCGGCCCGCCGGAGTTCCACGTCAGCAGGTCGACAGTGTGGAACGACAACCCGAGCCCCGGGTCGGAGACGATCACCTCCAGAAACCCGCCCGGCACGTGCCCGACATAGGCGTCGTCCGAGAAATAAATCGCCCGCGGCGTCTCCGGCCCGACGAGGTCCTTCTGCTGGCTGAGCTTCGTGAAGTTCAACACCTGCGACTCGACCGGGACTTCCAACGCCTCGAGCAGCGCCGGCAGCAGGCCGTGCCGGTCGTCGATCGGCAGCGTCCGCCGGCCGGCGTCGAGGTCGTCCGCCAGCCGAGTAAGGGCGTTCTCCGCGGTCGCGGAGGCGTAGTAAATCGGCCCCGCCTCATACCGCAGCGGCGGCCCGGCGGAAACCATTCTCGCGCCGAACGCCAACAGGAACAGAGCGGAGGCAATCCGCGAACGGGATCTCAAAGCGTCACGCATGAGGGAGTATAGACCGGCGGGCTCTCTTCGGCCGGGCTCGATGCTCACCCCGCGGCGTGCCGGACAGACGCGACGCCCATCGTCGCCCATCCCGCGGTAAAGGCAGCGTAGGCAGACATGACGCTCCGGAGCCGGCCCTCAAAGGAGAAGGCCCTCATTGACCGCCGTGCCGACCATCGCAATCAGCCAGGAGAGGGTTCCGACCATCAGAAACGACGTGATGACCGAACCTCGTCCGAAGACGAAGGACGACGATGCATAAATAAATGACCGCCGAGACTGCGTGCAGTGCGAGCGCGATCGAGCCGCTCGAAGAAAAGATGTACCAGGGGGCCCCGAGGAGCGCCGCGAGAGAAATCTCAAGTCGCCACGATTCTTTTTCGCCTGAGGGTCGGGTCATCGTCGGGTCGTCGTAAGTCCCGCTGGTTCGAAGCCCCGTGCTGTACGGCAGCCGTACGGCACGGGGCGTCGTCGGTCTGCCGCTTAGACCGCCCGGCTCACTCCGCCGACAGCCGGTAGAGCTTGGAACCGGTGCGGATCAGCAGGCCGGCGGGGTCGGCGGCGACGCCGTATTGGGTGATGCCGCTGAACATCGCCGCGGCGCCGGCCCGCTGCGGATCGTCCTCGGGGGCGAGGTCCGGGTTCGCCTCGGTCGCGCCCTCCTCCCACACGCGGCTGGTGGCGAGCAATTCGTACTCGTCGCCGGCCGCCACGGTCGCCGTGATGCCGTCCTTGCCGAACAGGTAGATCCGGTCGCCCGCCGCCAGCGGGGTGGCCCAGCAGCCGCCGGCCGGGGTGCGGGAGGCGTACAGCTGCTCGCCGGTTTCCGCGTTCAGGCAGAACAGCACGCCCTGCCGGTTCACCCAGTAGGCCCGGCCGTCGTGCACGATCGGGGAGGCCCAACTGACGGTGAGGTCCTCGTCCGTCCACAGCTTCTCGGCGGAGTAGCCGTCGTCGGTTTTCGTCACCTTCACCGCCCCGTTGGAGATGCGGGCGGCGTCGGCGTCCTCGCCCCCGCGGCCGGGGCTGGCGGCGATGAGGAACGACCCGTCCGCGTACGGCAGCGGCGTGGCGGCGGTGTTGCCGCCGACCTCGCCCAGCGACCACAGTTCCTCGCCGGTCGCCGGGTCGTAGCCCTGCACGCCGCCGCCGGAGGAGACGACCACGTGCGGCTCGCCGTTCACCGGCACGATCGCCGGGGAGGCCCAGCTCTTCCGGTTCTCGCCGCGGTCGGCCGTCCAGAGGATGCCGCCGTCCGCCTTGCGGATCGCGATCAGCACGGACGGGCCGCTCGGGTCGTCCTTCAGCACGAACAGCGTGTCAGCCGTCTGGCAGGGGGAGGAGCCGAGGCCGAACTCGTTCTGAAACCGGCCCACCTTCTTCCACAGGGGGACGTGCCAGAGGTACTCGCCATCGTGATCGAGAGCGTACAGGTCGCCGCTCTCGAAGAAGGGATACACGGCGTTGCGGTCCACGCAGGGCGTCGGGGCGGCCCGGGAGACGTACAGGGTGTTCTCGACCGGGTCGGAGCTGTTCGTGGTCCGATGCCACAACGTGTTGCCGGTCTTCAGATCGATGCCGAGGACGTGCAGCGCCTCCTTCTCCCGACCGGAAACGGCGGTGACGAAGGCCCGGTCGTCCCACACCACCGGGGAGCTTTGCCCGTGCCCGGGCAGGTCGGCGGTCCACTTCGGGGACTCGGGGGTCCACTCGACGGGGATCGCCGCGGGGTCCGGCGCCGTCGCCCCCTGTCCGAGGAACGCCGGCCAGGCGGGCGGCCCGGCCTCGGCGGCGTCGGCCGCGGCGGGGGCGAACGACAGGGCGGCGATCAGCAGCGGGGCGGCGAGCATCGGACGGGGCGGCCGGGGAGGGAACGGGGCGGGCGGCAGTGTAAGCCGCCCGCCCCCGGATCGCCCGGGCGGCGGTCAGAAGGCGTCCTCGACCACCTCGCCGCCGGCTCGCGTCGCCAGCGCCCGCCAGGTCTCCAAGGCGACGCCGTCGCTGACGAACTGCACGCTGCCGTCGCACAGGGCGAGTTGCACGCCCCCCGAGTGGGCGCTGCGGGCGGCCGTCAGCGCGTGACTGTGGTAGCCGTTGTGACAGTCCGGCGCCTCGGCGTTCGGCGTGTAAAAGTGGTTGTACATCGCGTCGGCGTAGTGCCCGTTGATCCACTTCGCCCCCCGCTGACCGGACCACGCCGGGGCGGCGTCGGCGAGGCAGGCGTCCGGGGTCGTCGGCGTGCCGTCGGGCAGTTCGATCACGCGGCGGCGGGGATCGCCCTCGGCCGGCGGTTCGTCCGTGCCGTCGCCCAACAGCTGTTCGCCGAACACGACGGTGTGCGTCACGCCGTCCCGCAGATCGCGGAAGCCGATCGCGGACCGGGAGAAGATCACGCCGGTTCCGTTCGCGGCGGCGCCGTCGTTCGTCGCCCCCGCCCCGGTGCAGGCGGGATAGCTGAGCCCGCCGAACTCCGAGCCCGGCACCCGGTCGCCGTCGCTGGGGCAGAGCAGCAGGGGGAGGGCCTGCTTCGCGGCGGCCTCGTTCGCCGCGGCCTCGGTGAGAAACCCGAACGTCAGCGGGGGGACGTCGAAGTCCAGCAGCCCGTGCAGATTCGCCTGCTCGACGTACGGCAGGAGCTGGGCCTGAGCCGACCAGACCATCGGAAAGCCCAGCGAGCCCGGCGGGAAGACGCGGTGCGTCGATTCGTAGTTGTGCAGCGCCAGCGCGAGCTGCTTGAGGTTGTTCTTGCACTGGGCCCGCCGGGCGGCCTCGCGGGCCTGTTGGACGGCGGGCAGGAGCAGGCTGACGAGGACCGCGACGATCGCGATCACCACCAGCAGTTCGATCAGCGTGAAGCCCCGCCGGGTCGGCGTTTGCGGTCGGGACGGACGGGCGGGAAAGAAGCGGTTTTGAATGCGCACGGGAAAGCTGTGGGGGCGGGACGGACCGCGGGCGCTCCCCGATTACAAAGGGGAAAGGCCATCGCGGACCGCGACGAACGGGGGGCGACCCCGCTTTGCACCGACGCCCATGCGTCGGCCCCGGGGCCGCGTTAGAGGAGAGGAGCCGCGGCGCCCGACCGCGGCGGGGGCGTCGGCGGGTCGAGCGTCA
>NZ_JBINJD010000078.1:0-23190 GCF_043951915.1 Alienimonas sp. DA493
CCGCTACGGGAGACGAACTCCGGCCAACGGAAACTCCCGCACCGCCGGAGCGCCGGTCCAGCCGGCGAGGGCCCGGGGGGTGAGCAGGACGGCCGATTCCGGACCGCCCGCCAACACGCCGGTCCGCACGCCGGCCTCCGCCAGCGGGATCTCGCCGACGGTCGCGCCGGTGGCGGCGTCGACCAGCAGGAGGCGGTCCGCGGTCGCCCATACGGCGGTCGTGCCCCCGATCAAACCGGCGGCGTGAGCGTCCGGGGGACCGGGGAGGACCCGCGGGGCGGGGACGTGCCACGCCGTTTCGCCGGTCGCCGGTTCCAACCCCCACAGCCCGCCGGCGGCGGCGACGAGCAGGCGGTTGGCGGCGACGCCGAGGAGGCGTTCGCCCTCGCCGGGCAGGTCGCGGGCCCACAGCGGGGCGCCGGTGGCCGCGTCCAGCGCCCGCACGCCGGGGGCGCCGGTCGGGGCGAGGAACACGCGGCCGCCGACGACCGCGGGGGGCTCCGCCGAGGACGCCGCCGCGGCCGGATCGCGGTCGTGGGCGGTCAGCCAGACGGGCCGGCCGTCGGCGGCGTCGAGGCAGGCCACGGCCCCGGCGCCGGTGCCGAGAAACAACCGCCCGCCGACGAGCGTGGGGGTGATCGAACTGCGGGTCCGCGTCCCCGGGGCGGGCACGGAGCGGGCCGCCCCCAGCGGCGCCCGCCAGAGGATCGAACCGTCGGCGAGGTTCAACGCGACGACCTCTAGCAACGGCCGCGGCCGGTTCCGGCGGGCGACGGCGAAGGCCCGCGGGGCCCCGGTCAGCGGGTCGAGCCCCAGCGCCGGCGTGCCCTCCCAACTCCACGCGGCGGCCGCCGGATCGAGCGGATCGCCGCCGGCGCCCAGGGCGTCCGCGGGCGTTTCCCACCGCAGTTCGCCCTCCCGCCGCAGGTTCAGGCAGACGAGCGAGGAGGACGGAACCCGCAGGGCGTCCGGCGGCCACTCGACCGCGGGATCGCCCAGCCGGGCGACGGCGAGGGCGCCGAACAGGGCGACGCCGCCCCGCACGTCGCCGGCCGGGGGCGGCTCGCGGTCGGGCGTCCCGAACACGGACGCCCCCAAGGCCGGGGCGGCAGGGAACGGAGCGGGGGGATCGAACGCCGGCGGCGGCGGGTACAGCGTGCCGTCGTCGTCTCCGCCGTCCTCCCCCGGCAGCGCGATCGGCCACCGCGGCCGGCCGTCGGCGAGGGCCAGCCCGACGACGCGGTCGCCGGCGTTGTACAGCGCCGCGTCCTCCCAGATCGCCGGGGCGGACGGGAACGCCGCGTCGTCCCGCGGAGCGCCCCCGACCCGCGGCACGGCCCAGGAGGGCCCCCCGGCGGCGCGGGTGCGGTCCGCCGGGGTGGCGAAGGGCGCCGGCAGCGCCCGCAACCGACCGTCGCGGGCGGCGTTCTGCTGCGGGGCCCGGGTGCGTGTCGGCAGCGCCCGCGGCGGCCACCGGGCCGGGTCGAACGCGATTTCCCCCATCGCCCGTGCGCCCGCCTCCGGGAACGCGGCGAGGAGCCGGGTTCGCTCCCACTCGGCGAGGGCGAACCGGCCGGCGGCGAGGTCCGCGGCGATCACGTTCCCCCAGTCCGCGGCGGCGGCGGCCGACGACGGCCCGCCGGGGGCGAGCCGGGCGCGGTCGGTCCAGCGGCGGCGGGCTTCGTCGAGTCGGCCCTCCCGAAACGCGGCGGCGGCCAACTCTCCCGCGGCGGCCCGGCCGGGCTCGGAGAAGGGCAGTTCCCGGGCGAGGACGAACGACGGGCGGGGGTCGGACGGGTCGGCCTCCGCCTCCGCGGTCAGGCGGGCGACGCGGGCCGCCGTCGCCCGCTCCCACGCCGCCCGGGCCGCCGGCGGGGCGTCGCTCAGCCGGAGTTCGACGGCCTGATCCGGCCCGACCCAGCGGGCGGCGGCGCCGGGGGCGGGCGGGGAGGGAACCCAGTCGGCGGCGGCCCGGTCCCGGGCGTCCCGCAGGGCCGCGGCCCAGTCGTCCCAGCGTTCCTCAGCCGCCAAAGGAGCCAAGGCGGCGAAGGCGGCCTCCGCCGCGGGCGCCGGCGGCGGCAGGAACGGCGGCGCCGCGGTAGCCCGCGCTCCGCTCCCGGCGAGCCACGCCGCCGTCCCCAGCAGGACGGCCGCAAGACGGGCGGGCGACGGCGGCATCAACGACGGCACGGGGCGGCGACGGGCTGCGGAGCGGGACGGCGCGCCGGACGAGGCGAACGCCGCCCGTCAGCCTACGGCGTCCCCGAGGTCCCGACAGCCGAGGAGGAACGCGGCGCGAACGCCGGGAACGGACGGAACCGGCTGCGGAGGAGGCGGTTTGGGGACTTGAAGAACGGAAGAGTCCGGCATATCGCCGTTGTCCCGCATAAGAGAGGGGCTAAGATCAAAATAGGTCCGCTGGGGGGACGCCCCACCGCGACGCGGGCGGGCATCCCGGCCCCGTCCCGTACGGACCGTCACAATCACGTCAGCAGATACGCGGCATGGCAGAACTTGGCTCGCCTGACTCTCCCCGGGGAGAGTCTGCGAATCGTATCGCTGATCTGAGCGCGTCTCCAAGCGACCCCGCCGGCGTCGGCGCGGTGCACGATCCGTCGCTCCGCGACGGCAAGCGGTTGAAGCACGCCGAGGAGGGGTACTGGTCGGACAGCATTCCCCCGGAGGACCGCGACGCGTTGCTGTCCACGGTGATCAACGCCGCCAACACGATGATCTGCCTGTCGGAGAAGCGGGGGGAGGGGGAGACCCCGCTGATTTACGTCAACCGCTACTTTTGCGAGTTCACCGGGTACGAGCCGGAGGAGGTCCTCGACCGGGATTGTCGGTTCCTGCAGTTCCGCAACGGGAAGCGGGTCGAACAGGACGATCCCGACGCCCGGTCGGAGCTGCGGACGGCGATCGCCGCCGGGCAGTTCGTCCGCATGACGCTGCGGAACTACAAGAAGGACGGCACAGAGTTCCGCAACGAACTGTATCTGTCCCCCGTGGAGGGGCCCGACGGCGGCGTGCGGTACTTCGTAGGGGTGCAGAACGACGTTACCGAGCGGGCCCACCTGATCGATCAGCTCCGCGAGAGTGAGTCCTCCCTCAACGCCACCTTCGCCGCCAGCCCGGTCGCCTTGGCGATGGTGGAGCGATCCGGCGACGGCCCGGCGCGGCACCTGCGGGTCAATCCGGCGGCGGCCCGGCTGCTGGCCCGCAATCTGGACGAGGCCGCCGCCGATCAGTGCGCGGGCCGCACGCTGGAGGAGCTCGGCGTGCCGGGGCCGCTGTCGGAATGGCTCAACGAGGCCTTCGACAAGATCGCTTCCGGGAAGGCCGGCGAGGAGCCGCTGCGCAACCGACTGGACCAGACGGTGCGCGGGGAATGCCGGCGCCTGGCAGTCTCCGTCACGGAGGTGGGCGTCGACTCCCACGGGGCCCGGCGGTTCTGCTACACCGCCGAGGACCTCACGGAGCTCGACGCCCTCGAGACCGACCGGGCGTTGATGCGGGCCGCCGTTCAGCAGACCGACGTGCCGACCCTGATCCTCAACGACGAACTCGACCCGCCCGGTCCGAGCATCGTGTACGCCAACCCGGCGGCGGTCGAACTGGTCGAACGCTCCGCGGAGGAGTTGAACGGGGCGCTGCTCTCGACGTTGGACGGGGAGCGAACGGACCGCGACTTCCCCGCCCGCATGCGGCAGGCCCTCAAGCGGGACGGCCGCTTCCACGGGGAGAGCGTCGTTCATACGGCCGACGGCACGCCGCTGTCGGTCGAGTGGGACGTCTCCGCCGTCCGCGACGCCGGGGGCGTGCCCACCCACTACGCCGCGACGCTCCGCGATCTGCGGGGGCGGCGGGAACTCGAATCGCAGGTGCTCGCCGCCCAGACGCGGGAGCAGGCCCGCATCGCCCGGGACCTGCACGACGGCGTCGCCCAGCAGTTGGCCGGGCTGAGCATGATGTGCGGCACCCTGAAGTCCCAGGCCGCCGCGGGCGAGGACGTGACGGACGCGGTGGACGGCATCGTCGAGGTCGTCCGTGGCGCCGCCCGCGATCTGCGGGGCGTCGCCCACGGCCTGATGCCGCTGGACCCGGACCGCGGCGGCCTCGCCGAGGGACTCAAGCGGCTGGCGGCCATCAGCACCGAAATCACCCCGGCCCGCTGCACCTTCGAGGCCCCGGACGGCCCCGTGCCCGTGGGCGATCCCCACGTCGCCCACCACCTGTACCGCATCGCCCAGGAGGCCGTCAGCAACGCGGTGCGGCACGGGCAGGCGAAGAACGTGCGGCTGAGCCTCGAACTGGACGGCACCGATCGCGCCCTGCTGTGCGTCGCCGACGACGGCGTCGGCTTCGACGGCAGCGACCCCAACGCCGAGCAGGACGACGGGATCGGCCTGTCCGCCATGCGGTTCCGCGCCCAGGCGATCTACGGTCGGCTGCGGTTCGAATCGACGGCGTCCGGCGGGGTCCGCGTCGTGTGCGCCTTCCCCCACGGCGGCGGCGGCGGCGGCGGCGGCGGCGGCGGCGGCGACGGCTGACCGGCGGGGCGCCGGCCCGCTACGCTGTGCCGGCTCGCCCCGTTCCCGCCGCCCACAGGTTCGCCCGTGGTCTCCGCCCTCGTCGTTCCCGCCCTCGTCCTCGCCTTCGCCCCGCAGCCGGAGTCGCCGGCGCCGGCGGACCGGCCGGCGCCGATCGTGTTCGACACGGACATGGACACCGACTGCGACGACGTCGGGGCCCTGGCGATCCTGCACGCCCTGGCCGACGCCGGCGAGGCGGAGATTCTCGCCACCCCGGTCAGCTCCCGGTTCCGTTACTCCGCCCCGTGCACGGCGGCGATCAACGAGTACTACGGCCGGGGCGAACTGCCGATCGGCGTTCCCAAGGGGGGCGGGGCCGACACGAATCGCGGGTCGCGGTACGCCAAGCAGATCGCCGCCCGGTTCCCGGCGCGACCCGCCACCAACGAGGCCGCCCCGGACGCGGTGCGGGTCTACCGGGAGGTCCTCGCCGCCCGCCCGGACGTCGCCGACGACCCGGCCGGCGGCGTGGTGGTGACGACGGTCGGCTACTGCACGAACCTCCGCGACCTGCTGGCCAGCGAACCGGACGAGATCAGCCCGCTGTCGGGGCCGGAGTTGGTGCAGGCGAAGGTGCGGCTGTGGGTCTGCATGGGCGGTCGCTATCCGGAGCACCGCGACCCGGCGGTGTACGGCAACTTCAAGCCGGACCCGTTCAGCGCCGTCGTCGCTGCCCGCGACTGGCCCACGCCGATCGTCTTCACCGGGCTCGGCCAGGACGTGCTGACCGGTCAGACGCTCCCCGACACGCCGGAGCGGAACCCGGTTCGCCAAGCCTACGAACTGTACCTCGGCGACAAACCGGCCCGGCCGAGCTGGGACCCGATCGCCGTGCTGTACGCCGTCCGGCCGGACGCCCCGTTCTGGCACGTGCGGGAGCAGGGCTTCAACGAGATCTTCCCCAACGGCACGAACGCGTGGCGGGAGGAGCCGGACGACCCCCGCCACCGCCTGCTGGAGTGGGCCGACGGGACGGAAAAGAACGCGGTGCAGGACCTGCTCAACGAGTTGATGACCCGCCCCCCGGCGGCCCGCCCGGCGGGGGAGCCGGGGAGCGAACCGACCGCCGCAGACTGATTGTCGCGGCGAATCGCGGCCGGCCGTTGCGGGGGCGCCCCGTTGACGGCCCCGCCGCGGTCCGGCACACTGGCGGTTTGATCCTCTTGCCGCCGACGGGCGGCCCCGCCCGACCGCATGTTTACCGGCCTCGTCGAAGCCAAAGCCGTCGTCGACTCCCTCGAGTCGCGGGGCTCCGACGTGCGACTGACGCTGCGGCTCCCCGCCGCCAACGGCCGCGGCGAACCGCTCGCCGGGGACGTGCAACTCGGCGACAGCGTCGCCCTCAACGGCTGCTGCCTCACGGTGGTCGAAATCGCCGGGGAGACCGGCGACCTGTGGAGCTTTGAAGCCGGCGCCGAAACGCTCTCCCGCACCAACCTCGGCGGACTCTCCGAAGGCAGCGGCGTGAACGTGGAGCGGGCCCTGCGGGCCGGCGACCGCCTCGGCGGGCACCTCGTGCAGGGCCACGTCGACGCCGTCGGCACGGTGGCGAAGCTCGACCGCGACGGCGAGTGGTTGAACATGCACTTCGCGGCCCCGCCGAACGTCGCCGCACTGCTGGTGGACAAGGGCAGCGTCTGCGTGGACGGCGTCAGCCTGACCGTCTGCGAACCCCACGGGGAAGGGTTCTACGTCGCCCTGATCCCGCACACGCTGCACGAAACGACCCTCGGCGACCGCGCCGTCGGCGACCGTGTGAACTTCGAGGCGGACATCCTGGGCAAATACGTCCAAAAGATGCTCGCCCCGCACATCGCCGGCGCCGCCTCCCGCCCCGCGGGTTGACGCCCGCCGCTCGCCGTCGCGTCTCTCAATACTCCTCACCCCTTACTCCTCCCCCCTCCCCCTGTCCGACCCCCGCCGCCAGACCCGCACGCATCTCATGTCGCTGTTCAAGCGGCACGGGCTGCACCCGCGCACCGATCTGGGTCAGAACTTTTTAATTGACCTCAACATTCTCGACTTCGTCGTGCGGGAGGCGCACCTCGAAAAGGATCGGGACGTGGTTTTAGAAGTGGGCGCCGGGACCGCGGGGCTGACGTCGTTCCTGTCCCACGGGGCCGCGGCGGTCGTCAGCGTGGAGGTGGACCGGGTGATGCACACGATGGCCACGGACGTGCTGGCCGGCCGGGAGAACGTCACGCTGCTGCAAACGGACGCGCTCAAGAACAAGAATAAAATCTCCCCGGTCGTGCTGGAGGCGGTGCAGACGGAGCTGGACAAGCTGGCGGCCGCGAACCCGGATCCGGAGCGACCGCCGCGTCTGAAACTGGTGGCGAACCTGCCGTACAACATCGCCACGCCGCTGATCTCCAACCTCGCCGGCAGCGACCTGCCGTGGAGCCGGATGGTGGCGATGATTCAATACGAACTCGCCCAGCGGATGGCCGCCCGCCCCGGAGAGTCCGGCGACGGCGGGGGCGGCGGCGGCAGCTACGGAGCGTTGAGCGCCTGGATTCAAAACCTCGCCGGGGTGAAGATCCTCAAGAAGATTCCGCCCAGCGTGTTCTGGCCGCGGCCGGGGGTGGACTCCGCGGTGATCCGCCTGAACCCCAACCCCCGCGCCCGGCAGCAGATCGCGGACCTGCGGTTCTTCCAGGACTTCCTGCGGCGGCTGTTCCACCACCGCCGTAAGTTAATGCGGGGCGTGCTGTGCGGCATGTACCGCAAGGAACTGGACAAGCCGGAGGTCGACGCGGTCCTCGCCGCCGAGGGCTACCCCCCGAACGCCCGGGCCGAGGCGTACGATCCGACGCAGCTGCGGGAGCTGGGGAACGCCTTTTATCGGGCGATCGAGGCCAAAAACGCAGCCGCCTCGCCCCCATGAACGCACGCCAGCCCGAAGCGTCGGCGAGGGCGTCGCACGGCGCCCGGCGAACGATCGACCGCGGCTGCACCGCGGCCCTCGCTGACGCTTCGGGTTGGTCCTGAGCCGCCGGCCCCCTTTCTCCCTTCCCCCTTCATCCTGCCACCTTCCCACCCGATGCAAGACCGGATCGCCGCCGAGGGGCTCACGTTCGACGACCTGCTGTTGGAACCCGCCTACAGCGAGGTGATGCCCAGCGAATGCGACGTGAGTTCCCCCCTCACCCGCCGCATCCGGCTGAACGTGCCGGCGCTGTCCAGCCCGATGGACACCGTCACCGAAAGCGAAATGGCGATCGGCATGGCCCAGGAGGGGGGCATCGGGATCATCCATAAAAACCTGACCGTCGACCGGCAGGCCCTGGAGGTGGACCGCGTCAAACGCAGCGAACACGGGGTGATCGTCGACCCCGTCACCCTGCCGCCGGAGGCCACCGTCGCCGAGGCCAAGAAGCTCATGGCCGAGCGCAACATCGGCGGCGTGCCGATCGTCGACGCCGACCCCGACGGCGGCCCCGGCAAGCTGCGGGGCATCCTCACCAGCCGCGACCTGCGGTTCCTCGACACCTCCGACGCCCGCGTGTCCGAGGTGATGACGAAGGAGAACCTCGTCACCGCCCCGCCGGAGACGCAGCTCTCCCAAGCCCAGCAGATTCTGCTGGAAAACAAAGTCGAGAAACTGCTGCTCGTCGACGATCAGGGCCGGCTGCGGGGGCTCATCACGATCAAGGACGTCGACAAAAACCGCCGCTACCCCCGGGCCTGCAAGGACGACCGCGGCCGGCTGCGGGTGGGCGCCGCGGTGGGGGTGCACGATTACGAACGGGCCGCGGAACTCATCCGCCGCGGGGCCGACGTGCTGGTCGTGGACAGCGCCCACGGGCACTCCAAGAACGTGATGGACACCGTCCGCGAATTAAAGAAGCGGCACGACATCGACATCATCGCCGGCAACGTGGCGACGGAGCAGGGCGCCAAGGACCTCGCCGCCGCCGGGGCGGATGCGGTCAAGGTGGGCATCGGCCCGGGCAGCATCTGCACCACGCGGATTATCTCCGGCGTGGGCGTGCCGCAGCTGACCGCGATCGCCGGGGCCGTCCGGGGCGTCGCCGGGACCGGCGTGCCGCTGATCGCCGACGGCGGGATTCGCTACTCCGGCGACATGGTGAAGGCCCTGGCGGCCGGGGCGAGCACGGTGATGCTCGGCGGGCTGCTGGCCGGCCTGGACGAGTCCCCGGGTGAGCGAATCCTGTATCAGGGCCGGAGTTTCAAGCGATATCGCGGGATGGGCAGTTTAGGGGCGATGGAACAGGGCAGCGCGGACCGCTATCGCCAGTCGGTCGGTTCGTCCGATGGGAGCGGTGACGACGGTTCCGCCGGCGGCTCGCGCAAGCTGGTCCCGGAGGGCGTCGAAGGCCGGGTGCCGTATCGCGGCCCGCTGGCGCCCCTCCTCTATCAGATGGTGGGCGGCCTGCGGGCGGGGATGGGGTACCTGGGTTGCGCCACGGTCGACGAACTACGGACCAAGCCTCGGTTCCTGCGGGTCTCGGCGGCGAGCGTCCGGGAAAACCACCCGCATGACATCGCCATCACTCAGGAAGCGCCCAACTACTCCGCGGAGTACTCCGGCGCCGATCCGGCATAGTCGTTCCCCCCGGCCCGCCCGCCGCCCGCGGTGGGCGCGCGTCCTCTGCGCCGCGGCGGCGCTCGCCGCGGGCGGGGTCGGCTTCGCCCCGGACGCCTTCGCCCGGCAGGCGGCGTCGGAGCCGTCCGTCGACCGCGGGGCGGAAGTGTTGAACCGCCTGCGGCGCCGCGACCCGGAGGCGGCCCTCCGGCAGTACGCCGGCGGCTGGCGGAAAGCCGACTCGGCGCCGGCGACCGAGCGGCCCGGCGCCGCCCCCGTGCTGCTCCCCCACGAACCGGCCCGGCTGCGGGACGGCGCCCCGGCGGCGCCGGTGCGGTATCGGCAGGACGCCGAGCGGCCGTCCACCGAGCTGCAGGAGTCCCGAGAGTCCCAGGAGCCCCAGCAGCCGGCCCCCCAGCCGCCCGGCAACGGGCTGAATCTGGACATCGATCTGGAGGGTCTGGGGCTGGACGACCTGGGGCTGGACGATCTCGGCCTGCCGGACGATCTGGAGCTGGACCCGAACGCCGTCGATCCGGAATTCGAGAGCCCGTTCAATCGGCCGACGTCGCCCTCCGCGGTCGGCCGACCGATCCGCGACGTCGGCGATTTGAGCGATATTCGCACCATCCTGCCGTTCGCCGATTACGACCCGAATCCGGATCCGAACGACCCCTGCCGGAACCTCTGCCCCCGCCCCGCGGGCTGCCCGCCGCCGGCCGACGGGTCGGTCGCCCTCTGCCCGGAGGTCACGCCGCTCTCCACGGAGCCCTACCGGCCGCGGCCCGTGCTGCCCGTGCAGTACCGCTGGGCGGCCCCGAACATCACGTACAACCCGCTCTATTTTCAGGACGTGAACCTGGAGCGGTACGGCCATCATCACGGCGTCCTGCAACCGGCGGCGTCCGTGGCGAAGTTCAGCACGCAGCTGATCGGCCTGCCGTATCAGATGGCGCTGGACCCCCCGCACGATTGCGAGACCCCGTTGGGCTACTACCGTCCCGGCGACTGCGCCCCGAAGCTGCACTATCAGATTCCGCTGAACGCCAAGGCGGCGCTGGTGCAGGCCGCCGCCGTCAGCGGCGTGGCGTTGATCCTGCCGTAATTCAGCGTCCTCGGCTTCCTGCCGGAGCGCCCCCCGCGACCCGCACGCCGCCCGGCGTGCGGGTCGTTTTCATTTCGGTTCTGACGGGCGGACGGCGGCGCCGGGCCGGGTCGGGTTGCGGGGGGCGGACGGGGGTCGCATCCTCCGGCGTTCCGCGCCCGTTTCGCTGAGGTCCCGCCGATGCACGCCGTCCGTTCCGCGCTCGCCGCCGCGACGCTGCTGACCGCCTCCGCCGCCCTCGCGGCCGAACCGGGGGAGGAGCCGCAGGGTCGGCCGAACCTGATCGTCGTGATGGTCGACGATATGGGGTACGAGGGACTGAGTTGCTTCGGCAATCCGTACTTCAAAACGCCGGAGCTGGACCGGCTCGCCGCCGAGGGAATGCGGCTGACGGACTTTCATTCCTCGGGAACCGTGTGCAGCCCGACCCGGGCCGGCCTGCTGACCGGCCGCTATCAACAGCGGGTCGGCATCGAAGCGGTCGTTCATCCGCACGCCGACCACCCGGAGCACCGCCGCGGCCTGCAACGCTCCGAGACGACCTTCGCCGAGCAGTTAAAAGCAGCCGGCTACGCCACCGGCCTCATCGGCAAGTGGCACCAGGGCTACCCGCAGAACTCCGAGGACTACCACCCGCAGCACCACGGCTTCGACGAGTTCGTCGGCTATCACAGCGGGAATATCGACTTCGTCAGCCACGTCGGCGACCACCGCGAGCACGACTGGTGGCACGGCCGCGTCGAAACGCGAGAGGAGGGCTACACCACCCACCTCATCAATCGTTACGTCGAAGACTTCGTCGTCCGGCACGCCGGCGGCGACAGGCCGTTCTGCCTGTACGTCGCCCACGAGGCGATTCACAACCCCGTGCAGGTCCCCGGCGATCCGGTGCGGCGCACCACGACGGGCTGGGACCGCTGGAAGTGGCGGGAGGTTTCCGAGGAGGAGCGGATCGCCAAATACCGCGGCATGACGCTGCCGATCGACGAGGGGATCGGGCGATTGCGGCGGCAACTCGTCGACCTGGGGATCGCGGAGAACACGCTGGTGCTGTTCTTCTCGGACAACGGCCCCGCCGCCGACTTTCCCAGCGGCAGCCCGGACCTGCGGGGGGCGAAGGGCGAGGTCTACGAGGGCGGCCACAAGGTGCCGGCGATCGCCTGGTGGCCGGGGCGGATCGAGCCCGGATCGACCTCCGACGTGCCGCTGATCAGCCTCGACGTGATGCCCACCCTGCTGGCGCTGGCCGCCGCCCCGGCGCCGCCGCGGCCGCTCGACGGCGTGGACCTCTCGCCCGTTCTGTTCGGGGAGGAACTGCCGGAGGCGCTGACGGAGCGCCCGCTGTACTGGGCGTCGCTGTCCAACCGCGGCACGCGGGCGGAGGCCCTGCGCCAAGGCGACTGGAAGCTCGTTGTGCAGCACCCGCAGGCGGAGCCGGGCACGTTTCAGAACGAACGGGTCTCGCTGTTCCATCTCCAACAGGACCCCGGCGAGCGAACGGACCTCGCCGCCGAGCGGCCGGACCGCGCGGCGGACATGCTGGCGCAGCTCAAGGCCTGGTACGCCGACACGCAGCGGACCGCGACGCCGCAGCCCGGCGGGTGGGCGAAGAGATAAGTTTCATGCGAGCGTCCCGGACGCTTGAAGCGTCCGGGACGCGGGGCGGTCAGGCCGGTCGGGCGGGCGCGTCCTCGGGGCGCTCCTGCCGTTCGGTTTTGAGCGTCTCCTTGAACCACAGCGTTCGCTGGGGGAAGGGGATCTCGATGCCGGCGTCGTCCAGCGCCCGTTTGACCGCGGAGACGACCTGATCGCGGCTCTGCCGTTCGCCCAGCGGGGTCGGGTCGGCCCACCAGCTGATTTTAAAGTTCACGCTGCTGTCGGCGAATTCGTCGGCGAACACCTCGATCGGCTTGCGGCCCTCGACGCTCTCGCAGCCCTCGACGGCTTTGCGGATGACCTCGCGGGATCGGTCCAGGTCTTCCCCGTAGGCCACGCCGCAGGCGATCGTGACCCGGCGGCTTTTCCAGTTGGTGAGCACCTCCACCGGGTTTTTAAACAGATCGGCGTTGGGAATCACGACCAGCACGCCGTCCGGCTGGCGGACGAGGGTGTTGCGGATCGTGATCTGCTGAATCTTGCCTTTGACGTCCCCGCACTCGATGAAGTCCCCGCGGTCGAAGGGGAACTTCCACAGGATGAAGATGCCGGCGAGGAAGTTTTCAAAGACGTCTTTAAACGCGAAGCCGATCGCTACGCCGCCCAGGCCCAGCGTGGCGATCAGGCTGCCGGGCGTGACGCCGGGGAAGGCGACGGCGGCGGCGATCAACACGCCCAACACCCACACGCCGACGACGACGAACTGCTCGATCAGGTCCTGCAGGCTGCTCCGCAGCTTGCCGTAGCCGGGCGTGCGGCTGAAGACGAAGCGGGCGATCTTCGCGGCGATCGCGGTCAGGAACAGGACCGCCAGGGCGACGAGCAACAGCGGGGACTGTTCCAGAAAGTCGTCCCACAGCGTCTGCACGCTGCCGCGCACCTGCGTCCAGGCCCGCTGGGCGTTGAAGGAGCGGTCGACGACGATGTCGTTTTGGATGCCCACGACCGCCCCGATCCGGTCCGCGAGCCGTTCGGCTTTCTCCTTATTGTCGCTGGAGTTCGTCGTGCCGGAGAGTTTGACGAACCCGCCCTCGGAGGTGACCCGCGGGTTCTTGACGTAGTCGAACGTCTCCAGCAGCGCGGTGATGCGGGCGACGAGCTTTTCGTCGTCCACCTCCGGCTCGACGGCGATCTCCTTCGTCGTCTCCACCGCCGACGGCTCCGGGGCGTCGTCGGCGCCGGCGTCCTCCTGAACCCAGCGGGCCGGGGCGAAGGCGGTGCACGCCGCCAGCAGACCGATCGCCGCCGCCGCCCGCGGGAGCGACCGCCGGAGCGCGGGCGTCGGCAACGCGGGACGACGGGGCATCAGCGGGAACTCGGCGGCGGCGGGACGGCGTCGGGGGGCGGGAGGTCGGGGGAAGCCCCTGCCGGGGAAGAGTTAGGCGCGTCGGGCGAATCGGCCAGCAGGTCCCGGGCGTCGTCCGGATCGCGGCTGCGGCGGGCCTGATCGTTCAGCTCCGGCGCCTCGCTGGCGAGATCGCCCTCGCCGGCGCTGACGACCGGCTCCTCCGGCGTGGCGATCGTCACGCCGGGGGCGTCGTCGGTTCGCCCGGCGGGGGCGGGGGCGGGGGGCGCCGGGGCGCCGGCCGATTCGTCGCCCGGCTGCGGCGGGAGGCCCCGCAGCGGCACGCCCTTGGGAAAAATCACCTCGCGGGCTTCGTCGGGCATCGTCAGGCCGGCGTCCTCGACGGCCCGTTTCACCCGACGGATCACGCTGCTGCGGACCTTCAGGGCGCTGTTCGCCACGCCGTCGCACCAAAAATACACTTTCAGATTCACCGTGCTGGCGCCGAGTTCGTCCAGCAAGACCATCGGCTCCGGGTCGGCGAGGACCGCGGGGTGCGTGCGGAGGGCCTCCGCGATGACTTCCTGGGCCGCGGCGACGCCGTCGGCGTAGTCCACCCCCACCACGAAGTGCTGCCGCACGTTCGGGTTCGCGGTGAGGTTGCGGATTACGGACGTATAAACCGTGCCGTTGGGGATCTGAATATGATTGCCCTCGAAGCTCATCAACCAGGTGCCGCGGGTGGTCACCTTTTGCACCACGCCGATTTCCCCGCCGATCTCCACCACGTCCCCGTTTTGAAACGGCTGGGACATGCTCAGCAGCACGCTGGCGAGGAAGTTCTCCGCGATATTGCGAAAGGCGAAGCCGACCACCAATCCGCCCAGGCCGGCCCCGCCCAGCACGCCGGCGGCCAGGCCGGTCAGGCCGCACACGCTGAGGACCAGATACACCCCCACCACGCCCACGAAAATCGCCACCGCCCGGACCGCGACGGTTTCCAGCAGCGGGTTTTCAATCCGCGGGCCGAGCACCGCGCGGGCCAGCCGCCGGGCGGCGCCGGCGGCGAGGAACGTCAGCCCTAGCACGACGAGGGCGAACAGCAGATAGGGCAGCGCCGCGACGGCCTCCGTCAGCCAGCCCCGCAGCGTGGCGAAGATCGGGGAGGTGTCCAGCGGGTCCGGCGGGGCGACCGTCACGTTATTGATGACGACCGAGACCCCCGCCACGGTCCCGGCCAACTCGCCGATCTTCGCCCGGTGCTCCGGCGTGTCGGCGACGCCGCGGAGCGTGACGATGCCGTCCCCCACCCGCACCGTGGGGGCCTCGATCCAACCGGCGTCCTCCAGCCGGCGGAGCCGCACCTCCAGGGCGGCGGTGATCGCCTCGTCGTTCGTCTCCTCGTCGACCGCAATCGTCTGTCCGGACAGGCTCTCGTCCGGCCCCTCCGTCGGCTCCTCCGCGTCGGTCTCCGCGGGCGGGGCTTCCTGGGCGAAGGCTGTCGGGGTGAAGGCTCCCGGGGCGAAGAACGCCGCCGGGGCGACGCTCAGCAGCGCCGCGAGCAGCGGGACGGGGGCGAAACGACCAATCACAGCGGGACGGTCGCCGGAGCGGACGCGGCGTTCAACCCCGCGACGGCCGGCGGGGCGGGCGTTCCGCCGCGGCGCGGCCCGACCCGGGGCCGCCCCCCGCCGCGGCAGGGGGTTCTCCCGCCGGTGGCCGCCCCGGCGGGGCCGTACGCTGCCGGTTCACGCCGCGTTCCATCCCCGTTCCGCTCGCCCCCCTGCCGTGGCCGACGTCCCCACCAGCCAGCCCGAGACCGGCGACGCCGACGCCGGCGGGGACGCCGCCGAGGTGCAGCACCTCACCTACCAGTGCCCGCACTGCGGGGCGAAGTCGTCGGTCGCCGAGGTGCTGATGGGCGAGCGGATCGACTGCCGCCGCTGTCACAAACCCTTCGAACTGGGCGTGCCGGTCGCCCAGCCGATCCGCGACGAACCCGGATCGCGGGCGGACTACGTCGTCGACGCCGGCGGCGGCGACACCGAGGAACTCGTGTTCGTCACCCACCCCGCCGCGTTCCGCAACCGACCGGGCAAGACGTTGCTGGCCCTGTTGGCGGTCGCGGCGGGCGCCCTCTGCGCGATCGGCGGGTTGATCGGCGGGCTGGGATGGGGGCTGATCGAACCAGTCAGCGCGGCGATCGGCGGGACCGTGCTGGCGGCGATCGGGGCGGCGCTGATCCTCCTCGGGGCGATCCCGCTGTTCCTCTGGTGGCTGCGGAGCCGGTTCGAAACCCTCACCGTCACCGGCCAGCGGACGACCTTCCGCTTCGGCCTGATCGCCCGGGACACCACCGAGATCCAGCACGACGACGTCCGCAACCTGCAGGTCGATCAGTCCGGGCTCGACCGCCTGTTCGGCGTGGGCGACCTGTTCCTCTCCAGCAGCGGGCAGGACGACCTGGAGATCCGGGCCTTCGGCATCCCGCACCCGGAACACGTGGCGGACGTCGTGCGGGACCTGCAATGACCGCCCCCCCCACGGCCCCCGCGGACAGGACGCCCGCGGAAAAGGCCGCCGCGGACGGAGCGGTCGTCTCGGAGGGCGCGGGCCCCGCGGACGATGCGGACGCCCCCTCCGGCCTGACCGACGCCCCGGACGAGGTGCTGGACGAACTGGAACGCACCCACGACGAGGAGGCGTTCACCGAGGAATTATTGGAGGAGCCGCCGCACCCGGACAAATGCGGCCCGACGGAGGCCTCCCGCACCGCGGAGATCGCCGACCTGGAGCTGCCCCCGGTCGCGGCGCTGCGGGTGACGGCGTTCAGCCTGCTGACGCTGACGTTGATCGCCCTGGGGGCGGTGATGTTCTTGGCCCGCGGGGTGTTCCTGCCGATCGCGGCGGCGGCGGTGTTGAACCTGCTGCTCTCCCCGCTGGTGCGGGCGTTGAAGCGGGCTGGCCTGCCCGAGCCGGTCGGCGCCGGAATCGTGCTGGCCGCCGCCGGCGGGGCGCTGTTCGGTCTGGCCGCCGCGGCGCTGCCCGCGGTGCAGAGCCAACTGGCGGACGCCCCGGAGATCTTTCAAAAGATCCAGCGCCAATACGCCCCGGAACTGGAGGCGTATTACAACCTGGCGGCCCAGGCGGAGAAGACGGAGGAGACCGCCGACGCCGCCGTCGACCCCGCCGAGAGCGTTCGCGAGGCGGCCGAGCAGAACCCGGACGCCCTGCTGGAGGCGGAGGCCGAGGACGCGGAGGAGGTGCCGGTGGACGTGACGGAGTCGCTCACGGGGGAGTTGCTGGGCGACGACGTGTTCAACGCCGCCCGGAATTTGCTGACGCTGATCTTCGCCACCACGGTGCTGCTGTATTTCCTGCTCGCCAGCGGGGACGTGTTCACGAAAAAATGCATCGAACTGACGCCCCACTTCCGCGACAAGCGGGCCGTGCGGGTGCTGATCGGCGACGCGCAGGCGGCGATCGGGAACTACCTGTTAACCGTGACGGTCATCAACGCCGGGTTGGGCGCGGCGGTGGGCCTGACGATGTGGCTGATCGGCATGCCGAACGCCGTGCTGTGGGGAGCGATGGCGTTCTTGTTCAATTACATCCCCTACGTCGGCGCCGTAATCGGGGCGGCGATCGTCACGCTGGTGTCGTTCGGGGAGTTCACGGGCGTCCAAGTGTTCCTGGCGCCGGCGTTGTATCTGACCTGGACGACGCTGGAGGGGAACTTTATCACCCCCAGCATCCTCGGCGGGCGGCTCAATCTGAACCCGCCGGTGATCTTCGCCTGGCTGTTGTTGCTCGGCTGGATCTGGGGCGTGCCCGGGGCCCTGCTGGCCGTGCCGATACTGGCGGCGCTGAAAATCCTCTGCGACCACGTCGACGCCCTCGGCCCGGTCGGCAAGTTTTTGGTGGGGGATTAGAGCGTTCTTCCGTTACGCATCGCAGCTGATACCAGCCCGATGCAAGCGTCGGCCGTCGGCGCAGCCGTCGAGCGGCCGAACGCACAGCCGGAGCTTGCGCTCCGGGCTGGTAAGCCCCGCGATGAACAGCGGAAAAGCGCTTTAGAAACGGTCTGAGCGCTTGGCGTCTTGGGAACCCGAAGCGTCAGCGAGGGCGCCGCCCGACGGGGCGTCGCGGCACTGCGCGAAGTCCCTCGCTGACGCTTCGGGTTGGTTTGGAGGCCCCCTTCGCCGGGCGGTCGACGCGGACGGACTCGACGGCCGGACCGTTCACAAAAGAAAAAACGCCGCCCCGCGGATGCGGGACGGCGTCGGGTCGCCGTGGCGACGGTTCCCCCGGGGGGGACTACTCCAGGTTCCACACCCAATCGCTGCTGCCGTTCCGGACGTTGTCCTCGCCGATGGGACCGCCGCCGTTGCGGATCTCCACGTTGACCGGCCCGAAGGCTTGATCGTTGGTGACGGTTCCGCCGTTGATCGTGTTCGTGCCGGACCCGTTCAGGCCGGGGACCAACTCGTCGGTGCCGGAGAAGAAGCCGGGGTTCGCGGAGTTGACCCGGAACGTGCTCTCGCCGAACCCGACCAGCGGGAAGTCGGTGTCGTTGTTGATCACGTTGCCGTCGACGGTGACCACCGTGTTGGCCGGGATGTCCTGACGCTGGGCGTTGCGGCGACGAGTCTGGCTCGAGTTGTTCGGGAACGGACCCGGGTTGAAGGCCGTCGCCGGGTTGTTGTCGTTGTCGAACGGACGGGTCTTGATCGGGTCGGCGTTGTCGTACCAGGCGCCGGCGGTCCAGGCGCCGTCGAGGATCGTGCCCATGTCGCTGGTCAGCACGTTGTCGTTGAAGACCAGGTCGAGGCGGGACTTCGGATCGCTTTCGTACCCGTTGAAGGCCCCCGTCGCGGCGTCGGTCACGTTCGTGTTGGGCGGATCGACGGTGCTGGTGAAGCCTTCGAACAGCACCTGGGTGCCGAGGTTCGCCGCGAAGACGTTGCCTTGGACGACCGCCGCCACGCCGCCGCGGGTCATGCTGAAGGCGTCGAAGGCGGCGCTCGGATCCAGGCCGGCGGTCGCGGCGTAGATGTTGGAGGCGAAGCCGCCGGTGTCGCCGGCGCCGCCGCCGCCGTCGCTGGTGCCCACCCGGATGACCAGGCCGTTCGAGTCGAACGTGCCGGCCTGCCCGTTGTTGGTGACGAGGTTGTCCTCGTAGAGCAGCTTGAGGCGCGGGTCGGCGGTGAACGCCCCGTCCTGGTTCAGGCCGTGGTTCTCGTTCCCGTCCAGCCGGGCGGTGAAGATGTCGACGCCGCTGGGCTCAGGCGTGACGCCGGACTGCGTTTGCGACGTGCTGGCGGTGTTGACGATGTAGGTCCCCTCCAGCCCGTTGCTGTCGATGTACGAACCGGCCATCGGGTCGGCGAGGGTCGGCGTCGTCGTGCCGTTGATCACCAGGATGCTGTCCACGTTGCCGCGGTTCAGGACGTCGTAGCCGCGGGCTTCGTTGCCCAGCACCTTGAGGTCGGTGAAGCGGACGTAGTTCGTCGTGCCGGAGGAGAAGAGGACCTCCACGCCGTCCCCGAAGTTCTGGCGGACGACGTCGCGGTTGAAGTTCAGGCCGAAGTAGGTGCCCTCGACGTCGATACCGGCGCCGTTGCCGTCCGGCAGCGCGGAGCCGTTGCCGGCGATGAGGTTGTCCGAGTAGCTCATGGTGCCGCTGCCCTGCAGCAGGACGCCGGAGAGGCCGTTGCCGACGATGTCGTTGTTCTGGACGAACAGTTCGTCGTTGGCGGCGGCCTCGGCCCGGGCGAAGCCGGCGAGGGTGTTGTCGCCGGTGACGGCGACGCTGTGCAGACCGTAGGAGCCGTTGTTGGAGACGTCGTTGTTGTCGATCGTGCCGACGATCGTGGCGGCGTCCGTCAGCGGGTTCCGCAGCAGCGTGCCGTCGATAGCGAAGTTGGTCAGCAGGATACCGTCGGAGCCGTTGCCGCGGATCCGGTTGTTGGTCACGTCCAGCCGGACAACGTTTTGCGACCCGTTCTCGACCCGCAGGCCGGCCCGGTCGTCGAAGCCCACGCCGGTGATGAGGCGGTTGTTGCCGGACAGGTTGTTGTTGGAGACGAGGACGTCGAACTCGTCGGTGGCGTCGCCGATGCCCGTGAGGGTCACGCCGGCGACGGCGTTGCCCAAGGCGACGTTGTCGATGATCCGGGTGTTGTCCATCGTCGCGGAATCCTGCCGGCGGACGGTGATGCCGCTGGCGTTGCCGGTGACGACGTTGCCGTTCTCGTTCGGCGGACCCGGGTCCCCGATCAACAGGTCGGTGACGACGGAGCTGCCCGCGGCGACCACCTGGATGCCGTCGCCCGGCATGTCGCCGAGGCCGGGCAGGGTGTCCTGCCCGCCGGTGGCATCGAGTTCGGTGGTGGTGCCGGTGGCGCCGGTGACGGTGTTCCGGTTGATGACGGCCCCGGCCATGGTGGCCTGCCCGCTGGTGCGGACGTAGATGCCGTCGCCCTGGTAGGGGGTGAGCTGGTTGGTGTTGTTCTGGGCGACGAAGACCTCGTCGAACTGGGTCTCCGTGACGGAGTCGCCCGGCTGGCCGGGCACCGCCGGGAGCGAGTCCAGGCCGCCCCCGTTGTTGTTGGTGATCGGGATGTTCACCTCGTCGAAGGCGGTGTCGGCGACGAGGTTGCCCTCGATCCGCAGGTTCACGTTCGTCGCCGGGCCGCCGCCGGCGAGCACGCCGATACCGGCGCCGGCCGCTTGGGTGATGGAGTTGCCGTCGCCGTCGGCCAACCCGCCGATCTGGGCGTTCAGGGTGGCGTTCTCCACGTCCAGGATGATGCCGCCGATCCGCTCCGGATAGGGGAACGGCGCGATCGTGTCCGCCCCGGCGAATCCCTGGGTGAGGCTGGCGAGTTGCGGCGGACGCCCGAACAGCTCGTTGCCCTGAGCCAGGAAGTTGACCGTGCTCGGGTTGCCGGCGAGGCCGTTCGCCTCCACCAGCACCATGTCGGAGCCGGCGGTGGAGCTCAGAATCGTGTTGTCCTGCAGGTTCAGGCTCAGCGTGCTGCCGCCGGTCCCGCCCGCGTCGCCGTCCACCTGGGCGAGCACCTGCGAACCGAGGTCCGGCGCGAAGTTGCCGTTGAGGAGCAGGTTGTCCGGGAAGGTGATCGTCCCGATGTTCGCGGAGACGATCACGTCGCCGGTGGCCGGGGCCAGCCCGTTGTTCGCGACCGTGTTTCCGGACAGGGTCGAGTTGAGGTTCGCCCCGTTGTCGGCGAGCAACTGGACGCCGGCGGAACGCCCGACGTTCTCCGAGACGGTGTTGTCCTGGAGGAAGGCGTTCTGGGTGGAGCCGTCGGCCTCGATGGAAACGCCGGTTTCGTTGTCCGTGACGTTGTTTCTGAGCAGCGTGGAGTTCACGCTCGCCCCGTTGAGGGAGGCGATCCGCATGCCGAAGCCCTCGTTCACCTTGCCGGCGCCCTCGGTGGGGGTCAGCGGGAAGGCGAAGTCTTCGCCGACGTCCTGGACGCCGTTGCGGTTGACGTCCTCGCCGTAAAACTGGCTGATCGTGTTGTCCGACGCCAGCAGGGTCAGGCTGCCGCTCTGGGCCTCCACGTCGAAGCCGGCGCCGCTGATGGCAAACCCGGCGTCGCCGGGCTGCAGGCCGGCGACCCCGTTGCCGGTGAGCGTGTTGCCGACGAACACGCCCGTGCCCGTGCCGACGTGCTCGATATCCACGCCGTCCCGCACGTCCGTGAACGTGTTGCGGGAGATGTTGAACGAGGTGATCGCCTCGTGGCTGGCGAAGGTGTTGAAGTCGGCGGGCAGGTCCTCGCAGTCGCCGACGGAGATGATGCCGTCGTGGATGGGCAGGCCGTTCCCGCCGATGCCGCTGATCGTGAACCCGCTGACGACGTTGTTGTCGTTCAGGCCGATCACGTAGCTGGGGGTCGACATCCCGTTCCGCAGCGTCGGGCGGACCCCGCCGGTGAAGCCGGGCAGCTCGAAGCTGGACAGCTGGCCGCGGTACTGGGCGGTGATGTACTGCCGCTCCGCGGAACTGAGCAGCTGCTGGTTGGCGGCGAGGTTGATCGGCCCGTTCGTCACCAGCGTGGTGGCGTTGGCGGAGGCGATCACGCGGACGATGTCGCAGTTCTCGTCCAGGCAGTTGTTGCCGGACAGCAGCGGGCTGAAGCTGCCGTAGGGGTTCTCCACGGTGCCGTCCCCGCCGCCGGCGGCGGTCGGGTCGATGTGGCAGACGAGGATGTCGGCGCCGTCCGCGTTCTGCAGGTTGTCCGACCGGGTGTCCAGCTTGTCGATCGTCATCGCGCGGTGCTGGCGGACGACGGCGCTGTCCAGCTGGTTGTACACCTCCGGCTGCTGGAACCAGCCGGTCCGCATGAAGTCGTACCAGCTGCCCTGCGGGGTCGCGAGGGTGAAGTTCAGCCAGACGTTCGTGCCGAACACGTCGTCGCTGGTCAGCTGGGCGCCGACGTTCACGGCGTCGGACATCCGCCAGTCCAGCCGGCTGGAGACGCCCACGTCGTTGTTCGCGTCGTCGTGGGCGAGCAGGTACGCCCCCACGAACCCGTTGGCCCCGTACGTGCCGAGCATCGGCAGCGGGCCGCCGATCTCGCCCTCGACGCCGCCGTAGGACAGCCGATCGACGGTCGTCTCGGTCAGCGCAATGTTGTTGCCGACGAACGTGGGGGCCGACAGGCTGCTGAAGATCGCTTCCGAATCGTTCAGCGGGACGTAGGCGTTCGCCCGCACGGTGACCAGGCGGCCGATCGACTCCAGACCCAGGCCGAACCGGGTGAAGGAGACGTCCGTGTCGAGGCTGTCGGAGAAGTCGCGGTCGAAGTTGCTGTCGAGGTCGAACCAGGCGTTGGCGCCGACGATCCGGTTCATGCCGGCGAAGTAGCGCCGGGCGCCGACGCCGACGTTCAGGCCGGCGCCGCGGTCGTAGGAGCCGAAACCGCCCGCGTCCAGGAAGAACAGCCCGTTGCCGTCGATCGTCAGCCAGGGGAAGAAGGCGCTGGCCCGGGTGTAGCCGTTTTCGTAACCGCGGCCGTCGCCGATGTTGCTTTCCACCCGGCCCCGCACGCGGAAGGGGGTGCTGGGAGGCGTGAACAGCGGGTTCGGGCCGTTCGCCTCGTTGAACGCCCGGCTCGGGTCGGCGTAGCCGGGGCTCCCGCCGTAACCGGGGCCGCCGTAACCGGGGCCGCCGTAACCGGGGCCGCCGCTGGGGCCGGGCTGGAACTGCACCACGCCCGGGGCCGGGGCCGGCGGGGGGCCGTAGCCGGTCTGGGCGAGGGCCTCGGGGGTGACGCCGCCGATCGGCGCCGCCAGGGCGGCCAGGGCGCCCGCGGCGCGGGCCTTGCGGCCGACCGCCCCGGTCAGCTCCCGGGCCGCCCGGTGGAGTTCCTGGGCCAGCGTTTCGGACAGACGCCGCACGACCGCCGCCGCCCCCTCGCGAGCCGGCGTCCGGGCGTCCCGGCGGGCCGACGGCCCCCGCAAGGCCGACGATTGGCGGGGGCGATCAGTGGCTCTCTGCACGGGAAGTCCTTGCTGCCGGGGGGCAGGGGCCGGGGAGACGGACGCCGCCGGGGCGCACGCGGGGAATTCGGACGCGGAAGACGCTGACGAACGCCCGTCAGCCCGGTCTCCAGACCGGTCGCCGCCGGACCCTGTGGACGCGAACGAGCGGTCGGCCGTCCCATGTGCGGCAGCGAGAATGTTGGCGTGAGTCATCCCGGTCTTCATCCCGCACGTCCAAAGGGCTTTGACGGACCGGCCGCCCTCAACCCGGCGCGATCCCCCCGAAGTCGGGAGGGTCCACGGCGGGCCGAACGACAGGTCCGGTTATCGGGATAGATCGGGCGGTGCGGGCTCGATCGTGAGTCCGTCTTGGGGGAATTTGCGGATTCCCCCGGTTCTCTCTGCCCGCCTCCCGGCAGTCATGCGGCGGGCCGTCCCGGCCGGCGGCCCCGCGTGCGCCCGCCGCCGCCCCGCCCGGGCGGGGGGC
>NZ_JBINJD010000079.1:0-22936 GCF_043951915.1 Alienimonas sp. DA493
CGGCAGCAATGCGGTGATCTTGCGGGCCATCGGGACTCGGGGAGCGAGCGGTGAGGGGGACGGGGAGCGGGAGCGGGTCAGGACGCGAGGTCGGCGAAGAGCGGGTTTTGCACCGCCTCGTAGTCGCGGCTCGCGTGTTCCAGGTTCTTCAATCCTTGGGCGAAGTAGCCGGGGTGCAGTTCGATCCCGACCGCCTTCCGGCCGTTCAGAACCATCCCGAACGGCTCGCTCATCACGCCGCCGAACGGCGTCAGGCCGACCTCGCCCGGGTTGCTGATGAGTTGCACCGCCCGCTCGATCACGTCCAGTTGCAGCGGGTGGACGTGCTTCTCGTCGCGGTCGTCGGCGCCGGCCCGGTACGGCAGGACGCGGTCGATCCGCACGTCGTCCCACACGCTGCTCGCGTACCGACGCCAAATCCATTGGCTGTAGAGGTTCTTTTTCTGGTCCCCCTCCATGCCGCGGAACTTCAACAGTTCGGGCGGCACCTCAGTCTCGCCGGCGTAGTACGTCAGGCCGGTCTCGTAACGGACCGGCACGGCGTTCTCGCCCGCCCGGCGGAACATCAACAGGTAGTCCGCGTTGGCGATGCTCGTCCGGGTCGCGTCGTCGCAGAGCGTCGCGTGATGGAGGCTTTTCATCATCGTGCGGTTCCGCACGGCCAGCGGCTCTTTCCAGATCACCCGCCGTCCCGCGTAGTCGAATCCGCGGGCCTCGTGCTCGCGGATGATCCGGCCGGGCAGGTCGAACACCGCGTCGCAGCCCGCGTTGGAGAGCGGGATGTCCATGCAATGCACGGCGCTGATCCGCCCCGGCTTCGTGACCCGGGCGATTTCCTCGATACAGAAGCCGTACTGCTCGAAGAACTCCTCGCGGTCGACGCAGTTACTCATGTCCCGTTCGTCGCTGCTGTACTGGTACAGCCCCGCGAACGGCGGCGAGTAGACACTAAAGTCGATCGAGCGGTCCGCCAGAACCTCCCGCATGACTTCGACGCAGTCGCCGCAGTAGACGGCGTAGCGGTCCGTCACCGCCTGTTGTTTCACAGCCATTTCGGGGCCTCCGCGGGAAGAATGTAAAGGTCCTCACGAACGGCCTCGGCCGCGTCGTTCATCTCACGAACCAGCGCCTCGAACATGAGGTCGGCCCGCGCCTGCTTCGCTTTCAGGTTCTCCACGACTCCGGCCTCGCCGGGCGTGGCGACCACGTCCACGAACACGGGGCGGGTCTGCCTGAACCTCCAGTGGCGACGCACGGCTTGATAGTGCTGCTCCATCGAGTGCGTGGCGAACGTCACTACGCGGTTGCAGTGCTGCCAGTTGAGGCCCCATGCCCCGATCTTCGGCTTGAGCACCAGCACCCGCAGTTCGCCGGCGGCGAAGGCGTCGTACAGTTCCACACGCCGCTCGTCGGGCGTCGCTCCGGCGATCTGTTCGGCCCCCGGGATCGCCTTCACCAGCGCGTCCCCTTCCGCGTTCGTGTGACACCAGACGGAAACGGGCTCGTCGTGGTCGCACAGCCGGGCGGCGGCCTCGCACCGGGCGTGCAAAGTCCGCTTCCGTTCCTTTCGCTCTTCGTGCAGGCCAACGGCGGGGATCTCGAACAGCCGGTCCGCCGGCGGCCCCCCGTCGCGGACGACGTGAACCGTCTCGGTCAGCGGCGGCAGGTCGAATCCGTCGTCCGAAAACCCAAGGTCCGACGGGCGGCGGCAGGCGCGAGCCCACGACGCGACCCAGCGCCAGAACGGCGTGACGGCATGGTGCTTGAGGCGGTACTGGCCGATCGACTGGGCGACGCGGTACGACAGCTTTCGGTAGTAATTCGCGTCCATCGCGGCCAACCCCTCCGCCACGTCGCGCTTCCGCCGCTCCCTCGCCTGCCCCTTGTCGTCCAGATAGCGGAAGAACCGGCCGAGCATCTCCGACCGGGTCAGGTCGCCGAGCGCCTCCGAGGACGACCCGAGTTCCGTGTAGTCGTTCGGCGACGGCGTCGCGGACAGCAGCAGCCGCCACCGCATCTTCGACAGGAACCGCGTCACCCGCTTCCGGGTCTCGCCGCGGAAGCTCTTGAGGATGCTGGCCTCGTCGCACGCCGCCCCGGCGAAGTCAGACGGATCGAACAGGTGCAGCTTCTCGTAGTTCGTGATGACGACCCGAGCGGCCGGGAGCCGACCGTCCATACAGACCGCGGCGTCCACGCCGAACCGTTCGGCCTCCGCGGCGAACTGCCGGGCGACGGCGAGCGGCGTGAGAATCAGGAAGCGGCCTCCGGACCGCCGCACGACGTTCTCCGCGAACACCAGCGACATCAGGCTCTTGCCCGTGCCGCAGTCAGTGAACAGCGCCGCCCGGCCGCGGCGGATCGCCCACTCGTCAAGATGCCGCTGAAACGGCATGAGACAGTCGGGAAGCCACACCGGATCGAAGCCGAACCCGCCCGGGAGTTGCGTCTTGCGGTGCAGGAACGCGGCGTACTGATCCTCCCGCGCCGCCGCGGCGGCGTCGGTCGGCGATAGAAGGGACGCGGCGGTCATGGGGTTGGGTCCAGGTCGTGTCGTCAGAGGGGGCGTCGGGGACGCGGGGGACGGGGAGCGGTCAGGCGGCTACCGCTGGCGGGCCGCAAGGAACTCACGGAGGCTCCGCTTGCAGACCCGGGCGTTCCGGCCGTTGCGGGTGTTGCTCATGCGGATGCCCTCGCCCGGCGGCAGCTTCGCCCAGGCGTAGATGGAGGTTTTCCCGCAGTCCGCGAACGCCATCGCGGACGGGACCGACAGCGCCCCCTCGCAGAAAATCTCGTAGCCCCACTCCGCGTCGGCGGCACCCGTTTGGGCAGTCGGCTTGTGCAGTGTGGCGGGCATTGAAAGTCTCGCAGGGGGCTCGTTTCGGTTCGGCGATTAGAGCAGCCCGCGACAGCCTGTGAAGCCCGCCGTTCGCGTCAGACGCTAGCCCGCTAGGCCCATTTCCGCTCCTCGCCGCCCCTCTCCCGAAAACGACCCCCGGTCGCCGAAGAAAAACTTCGGGAAATATTTTCGCCCTCGTTCGGCGGCGGACGCGGCCACCGACGCTTGCCACTTACGCGGCCACTGACGGGCCGAACCGAAGGCGAACCGCAACGAACCGACGCCTCAGGTCCTACGCCAGTAGAGCGGCCGTTGGCGAACCGAAGGCGAACCGGGCGGGAGTCTGCTTTACACGCAGAAGGTCGGGGGTTCGAGTCCCCCACCGCCCACTCGGTTCAGCGAACCGTCTTTTCCTTTTCCTGTAGTGCCGAACGCGACCCCTCGCGTACCCCGGGACGGTCCCGGGCGCGGCCGGAGCAGCCGCTCGTTTTTGTCAGTCGTGACAAAAACGAGCGGACCGCCAACTGGTCCCGCCCGACGCCCGCCCGCAAGATGCCACGCGTTCCTCAGCTCACTTTCCACTCGACCTCCGGCCAAGCCCGCGTGAGGCTCGGGGGCCGACAGGTGTACCTCGGCAAGCACGGGAGTCCTGAAGCGACCGAGAAATACCACCGGCTGATCGCCGAGTACGTCCGCACCGGGGAGGTGCCTGAAGATGTCCGCCCGGCCCCCGCAAAGGTCGCCGGCGACCCGATCGTCGCTTCGGATGCGACCGTCGACTCCCTCTCGGTCGAAGAGGTCATCCTGCGGTTCTGGTGTTGGGCCGAGGGCTACTACGTGAAGGACGGGGAGCCGACCAGCGAGTTGTCCTCGCTCAAGCTCTCGCTGAAGGCGCTGCGGGGCCTCTACGGCTCAACGCCGGCGGCGGAGTTCGGCCCGCTGAAGCTGAAAACGCTGCGGGAGCAGGCCGTCCGCGACGGGCTCAGCCGCGGCGGCGTCAATCGGCGGGCCGCTCATGTGAAGCGGATGTTCAAATGGGCCGTGGCGGAGGAACTCGTGCCGCCGTCGGTGCATCACGGGCTCTCCGCGGTCGCCGGCCTTCGCCGCGGCCGGACCGCAGCCCGGGAGCCCGAACCCGTGAAGCCCGTCGACCCGGCGCTCGTCGACGCCACGCTGCCCCACCTCCCGCGGGTCGTGGCGGACATGGTCCGCCTCCAACTGCTCACCGGGATGCGGCCCGGAGAGGTTTGCGATCTGCGGCCGGTCGACGTGGACCGGGCGGGCGAGACTTGGGTCTATCGTCCCGCTTCGCACAAGACCCAGCACCACGGCAAGGCCCGCACCGTCTTCGTCGGCAAGGAGGCTCAGGCGGTCCTCGCCGCTTACCTCGACGATCGCCCGGCCGACGCGTTCTGCTTCAGCCCGGCCGAGTCGGAAGTCGAGCGCCGGGCGACGGCGACGGCCGCCCGAGTCACGCCCGACTCCTGCGGCAACGGGGTCGGCACAAACCGCAAGAAGCGACCAATCCGTCGCCCCGGCGACCGCTACCGAACCGCGAGCTACGGCCGATGCGTTCGGCGGGCGTCGGAGAAGGCGGTCCCCCTGCCCCCGGAGTTGGCGGAGAAACTGTCGGCGATCAAATCGCTGCCCAAGTCCGAACAGGCGGACCTGCGGGCGAAGGTCGAGGAGCACCGGAAACGGTGTCACTGGACCCCCAACCAACTCCGCCACACCCGGGCCACCCAGCTGCGGGCCAAGTACGGCATCGAGCTGACCCGCACCGTGCTGGGGCACAGCGACATCGGGACCAGCGAGATCTACGCCGAGCGCGACCTCGCCGCCGCCGAGCGGGTGATGCGGGAGGTGGGGTAGCGGGGGGGGCCAAGAGTTTCCCCGGAAGTTGCGTCGCTTGTGTCGGTGCGTCGTCAACTGAGGACTGCGTCGTCGACGCGGCGACGCAGTCGACGCAAGGATCGGCGAGACTTTCAAGGGCGGTGCGGGCGAGTCTGGGGCAACTGGCCGAACGCCGTACCGCCCTCATCACCGCCCTCATCACCGCCGCCGTCACCGGCCGGCTGTGAGCCGTGGCATGACGTCCCGCGGACGCCCGCTTCATACTGACGCCCCGCCCCCGAATCGACGCGACCCGATGACCACGCCCGACGACCCGGCCCGCCGCCTCTGGGAACTGGCCACTGAGCTGCGGGACGGGGAACTGTCCGTCGAGAACGTCACCCGTGTCTATCAGCGGGAGCACGGGCCGGTCCCGCCGGCGGCGCTGTACAAATTCTCCACGAAGCTGGGCCGGGCGGGTTCTGGTCACGGCGTCGATCACGTCATCCCGCCGTGGGTGGCGGAGTTCGTCGCCTCCGCCGCCGCGGCCGTCTCGCCCGCGAAACCAGAGTCGATCTTCGACCCGTGGGCCGGCGGCGGCCTGCTGACGGTCCCAGTCGCCTCTCACCTGTCGGCATGGGCGGTGGCCTACTGTTATTCCGACGCTGCGGCTGAGATGCTCGAACGCTTGGAGGGGGCGGAGCGGGTCACAGTGTTGCGGGAAGCAGAGCCGGAGGAGGACGGGGACCTGTTCGACGAGACGAAGGCGGCCGCCCCGGTGGACGTGGTGGCCTGTTCGCTGCCGTGGGGCATGCGCCCCCGCCGCGGCAACGGCGGCGGGCCAAAGTCGTTCGACGCCTCCGAGGACACGCTGATCGCGGCGGGCTGCCGCCGGCTGAAGCCCGGCGGTGCGGGGCTGTTCCTCGTTACGGACAAGTTCTTCATCCGGCATCGTGCTGACGGCCAGGAGCGGCTGGCCGAGGAGTTAGGCTTCGGTCTGGAAGCGGCGTTCGAACTGCCCGCGGGGACGTTCTCACCGTCCACAGCGGTGACGGCTCATCTGATCGTCCTGCGGTCGGGGGCGTCCGGTCCGGTCTTCACCGGCCGAGCTACCGAAGACCGCGACCGCCGGGAAACGCTGCTGGAGAACCTGAAGGCGGGGCGGGAGGACCGAGACCCCTCGCTCGGGGTCGCCGTTTCGGCGGAAGAGTTCCGAGGGTTCACCCACTTCGAGCGACGCCAACAACTCGACCTTCAGGTGCGGCGGCAGGGGTTGGAGTGGGTGTCATTGGCGTCGTTAGGGGATCTTTCGATCGCGGGCCGTGGGGGCGACAGTGGAGACCGGCCGGGGGCGGTCTACATTCCCGAACACGAGGCGGGGCAGGCGGCGACGGCGATAGACCTGCCGACCGGACCCAGGCGGGTTCACCGGCTGGACCCCGACACCGAGAAGGTGAACCCGGAATATCTCGCCACCTGGCTCAACACCCCGGCCGGTCGACTTTGGCGGCGATCGCACTCGGCCGGCACCGCGATGCCGATGCTCTCCGCGTCGCTGCTACGTTCTGCCGATGTGCCGCTGCCGCGAGGAGGACTTGCGGTGCAAAACGAGGCCGTCGCCTGCCGCGACGCCATCGCCGCATTGCGACGCGAGGTCGACGAACTCGAGACCAAGCTCTGGGCCAAGCCGGCGGCCGCGGCCGACATCCGCGTACTGGTGAAGAAAGTCAACCACGAGGACCGGTTCGACGACTGGGTGGAGACGCTGCCGTTTCCCCTCGCCTCGGTGCTGCGGGGAACCCGCCACGGGGGGGACGCGCCGAACGAGCGGGTGACGCGGAAGGTCCACTTCTTCGAGGCGCTGGGCCGGTTCGTCGGCACCGTCCTGCTCAGCGGGTTCACCGCCCACGATCCGTCTTGGGCGGTGCTGGGGCCGAAGCTGCAGACCGCTCTGGGGACGAAAAACCTGTCGCTCTCGCGGTCCACCTTCGGCACTTGGAAGGTGACGATCGACATCCTTTCGAAGGCGGGCCGCACGATGCTCAACGACGAGCCGGACCTCGCCGCCGAACTGTTCCGGGTGAGCGACCGGGACGTCCTCCAAATGGTCTTTGCGAAACGACACCCGGACGTACTCGGGCGGGCGAACGCGATTCGGAACAGCGCCGTCGGCCACGTCGGCCGCACCCCCGAGGCGAGGGCGATCGAGACCGACCGGCAACTGGAGGCCCTGATCGGGGAGGTGCGGGAGACGTACGGGGTGCTGTGGGAGCGTTACCGGCTGCTCGCCCCGGTGCCGGGGCAGATGTCCTACCGGAACGGTCGGCTCACACAGCCGGTGCGGGTCGTAACCGGAACCCGCGTCCCGTTCGCTCAGGAGGCGGTCGAAACGCCGACGCCGATGGACGAGGAGAAGCTGCACCTCCGCGGGCTAGATGAGGCGCGGTCATTAGAGTTGCTCCCCCTCGTGAAATTGAAGGGGACGCCCGCGGCCGAACAGAACTCCTGCTACTTCTACGACCGCGTCGAAGGCGTCGCCGGGTGCCGGTTCATCGCCTATCACGGGACGGAGGACGGGGAGCACACCGACGACGACCCCGCGGTGATGCGGGCCGTCACGAGCTTGGAGGAGGAGCCGGCGTGAGCGTGGCGGATCGGCACCCCTGAAGCAGCGGGACGTCGACACACTGCCGGGGCCCGGAGATCACCCCCGCGCCCATGACGCCGACCGACCCGCGGGCGGAACTGAACGGCCTTGACGAGGCCCAGCGGATCGAGGCACAGACGGTCTCGGAAGTCTGCAAGAGCTTTTTGAAGCCGGTCGCGGTGTTCGCCAACGAGCCGGGGCTATACGGCGGGGTGGCTGCTGCTGGGGGTGGTAGCCGAGGAGTTTGGCGGGCAGGTCGTCTGCCGGCTGGAGGGCGTGCCGAACCCGGACGGGATACCGACCGACTTGGCGTCGCTGTGCGTCCCCCCGAGCAGAATCGGGCGGTGTGACCGGCGGGTCGGACTGCGTCGACGGACGCCCACTCAGGGTTCGCACCGGAACTCGCGTCTCGTGCGTCTCCCGCGTCTCCCGCGTCTCCGCCGGCCCGAGACGTGGGAATCGCCGGTCTCGCGGCATTCCGGCCGCCGGCGGGATGCCGGGCGGGGCGTACCCGCCGACGCAGACCAAGCCCGCCCCCGAGACTCCGACCGGACTCGCGTCGACTGCGTCGGTGCGTCGAGAAAGGAGTGGGCGTCGACGCAAGAATCGGTGGAACCTGGGGAGCGGTCGGATTCCCCCGAGCGTGGCTTCCCGGCAGCGGGCCGTGTCTGCAGTACCCCCGTGCGGCCATGATCGACACATGGCGGGGACGCTTGGCCCGAGACCTTTGCCCGGACATGGCTTCGCCCGCGTCGGCGCGGCGACGGTGAACCACTGAACCGCTGGGCGACGCATCGACGCGATCGTCGCATTTGCCGGCGAGAGTTTAGGCCGCGGTGCGGTCGCGATCGGGATGCCGCCGAGCGGGCGATGAGGGAGGTGGGGTGAGGCACCGGATCAGTTCGACGCCGTTCCCGGCCGGAGAAGATCCCCGAAACCCGCGTCGAAAGTCTGGGGGCGGAGGGGGGAGACGAGGGTCGGTCGCCGGGTCGGTCCGCCGGGCATCACCCGCCGTCGGCTCCCGCCCCGTCCACGCCGCCCCGCCCCGAGCGTCGGGATCGTCGCGGCGGCGCCCGACCGCGGCCGGGCGCTCCGGCATCGGCCGATCGAACGCCTCTTCTGCCCCGTCGGCCGCGACGACGTACGATGGGCCGGCGCCAGATCGGTCACGGGCCGCAGCGGACGCTCGGCCGGCGGCCAGCCCCTTGAATGATCGCCGGCCTCTCCCCCTGCGCCGTCGCCGAGCAGGAAAGACTGCGATGACCTCGCCACCCAAGCCCGCCGTTTTCACCGCCGGTTACACCGGCGTGTCGGTGGACGGGCTGATCGAGGCGCTGCTTGAACACAGCGTGCAGCGGGTCGTCGACGTGCGGGAGCTGCCGCTCTCCCGCCGGGCGGGGTTCAGCAAGAACGGACTGGCGGCGCGGCTCGCCGTCGATTCGATCGGCTACACGCACCTCCGCTCCCTCGGGTCGCCGCGGGACGCCCGCAAGCGGTACATGTCTGACCACGACTGGCCGACGTTCGCCACGGCCGTCAACGATCACCTGATGACGCCAGCGGCGGTCGAGGCGCTGGACCGATTAGCCGAACTGGTCGGCGACGAGCGGTGCTGCCTGCTGTGCACCTGCCCGGCTCCCGAGCGCTGTCACCGGTCGTTGGTCGCGGAGGCCCTCGCGGAGGTGAAGCGGGTTGAGGTGGTGCACGTCCGATTGCTGGCGGCGTGACGCCGGGAGATCGGGAGCGAGGCCGGCCGTAAGCCTAGCGCCCGCAGGTTCGCGGCGACCAGCAGAACGCCCACCTGCTCGTCCGCCGCGGCCTCGGCGGGGACTAATCGGTGCAGAGAACGGGCGGTGCAGGCCGACGCCCCGGCGCAAGTTGTGACGGTCCGCAGGCTCGGCTACACCAGCAGTCGATTCCGCCCCAACCAGCGCGAACTCTTCCAATACGTCCCCCCAGATCCCGCTTGCATGAGCGACGAGTCCTCCCGCGAGTTTCTCCGCAACCTCGACGCCAAGCTGTGGGCCGCGGCGGACAAGCTGCGGAACAACCTCGACGCCGCCCAGTACAAGCACGCCGTCCTCGGGCTGATCTTCCTGAAGTACGTCTCCGACAGCTTCGCCGCCCGCCGGGCCGAGGTCGAACGGCTGCTGCGGGACGAGGACAGCGACTACTACCTCCCCCGGGACGACTTCGACTCCGACGAGGAGTACGCCGAAGCGATCCATCAGGAACTAGAGGACCGCGACTACTACACCGCCGCCAACGTCTTCTGGGTGCCGCCGCTGGCCCGGTGGGGGAACCTGCAGGACTGGGTCAAGCTGCCGGCGAACACTGAGGTCGAGGTCCGCAACGGGAAGACCGAGACCTACACGATCAAGTCGCCGGCCCTGCTGATCGACCACGCCCTGGAGGCGGTCGAAAAGGAGAACGGCGACCGGCTCAAGAACGTCCTCAACCGCAACTACGCCCAGCTGCACCTCGACCCGGACAACCTCCGCGGGCTGGTCGACCTGGTCGCCTCGATCCCGTTCGAGCACGCGGACCTGCACGCGAAGGACATCCTCGGCCACGTCTACGAGTACTTCCTCGGCCAGTTCGCCCTCGCCGAGGGCAAGAAGGGCGGGCAGTACTTCACCCCGCAGAGCATCGTCGGCCTGATCGTGGCGATGCTGGAGCCCTACCGCGGACGGGTCTACGACCCCGCGATGGGCAGCGGCGGGTTCTTCGTGCAGAGCGAAAAGTTCGTCGAGTCGCACGGCGGCACGACCAGCGACATCAGCGTCTACGGGCAGGAGTCAAACCCGACGACTTGGCGCCTCGCCGCGATGAACCTCGCCATCCGCGGCATCGAGTTCGACTTCGGCAAGCGGTGGGCCAACAGCTTCACGAGCGACCTGCACCCGGACCTGCGGGCCGACTTCGTGATGGCGAATCCGCCGTTCAACATCTCCGACTGGTGGGACGAAAAACTCGCCGACGACCCCCGCTGGCAGTACGGGACGCCGCCGAAGGGGAACGCCAACTTCGCCTGGATGCAGCACATGCTGTATCACCTCGCCCCCCACGGCTCGATGGCCCTGCTGCTAGCGAACGGCTCGATGAGCGGCACGTCCGGCGGGGAGGGCGACATCCGCAAGAGGCTCGTCGAGGAGGACCTCGTCGAATGCCTCGTCGCCCTGCCGGGGCAGCTGTTCACGAACACGCAGATCCCCGCCTGCGTCTGGTTTCTGACGAAGGACAAGACTGCCCGTGAAGGCCGCCGGGACCGCACCGGCGAGGTGCTGTTCATCGACGCCCGGGACGTCGGCTACATGGCCGACCGCGTGCTGCGGGCCTTCACGGAGGAGGACCGCGACTCGATCGCCGGCGCCTTCCACCGCTGGCGCCGCGGCGACGACTACGAGGACGAGCCCGGCTTCTGCAAGAGCGCCACGTTGGCGGAGATCGCCGCCCACGGCCACGTCTTGACCCCCGGCCGCTACGTCGGCGCCGCCGCGGCCGAGGACGACGGCGAGCCGTTCGAGGAGAAGATGGCTCGCCTAACCAAGGAGCTGCGGGAGCAGTTCGCCGAGTCGGCGACGCTGGAGGCGACGATCCGCGAAAAATTGAACGGGGTGGGGTATGAGGTCTGAGTGGACGGACTACAAGCTGGAACAGCTAGCTGCGGACGTGCCAAACGCTGTGGTAGGCGGACCGTTCGGTTCCAACTTAGGAACACGTAATTATGTGGACACGCCCGGCGTCCCCGTGATTCGGGGCACCAATATGGGGAAGGGGCGGTTCGTGAGCGGTGACTTCGCCTTTGTCTCTGAATCCAAAGCCGCGGATTTGTCATCAAATGTCGCACTACCGGGAGACCTCGTTTTTACTCAGCGTGGAACTTTGGGTCAGGTTGCACTCGTACCCGACGGTCCCTTCGCCAAGTACATTGTCTCACAAAGCCAGATGAAGATTACGGTCGATACGGCCGTCGCCGACCGACTTTATCTCTTCTACCTGTTCTCGTCTGCGGAGCAGCAGCATTATATCCGGCAGAATGCGATACAAACCGGCGTACCGCATACCAACCTCGGAATACTGAAGAAGACGCCTGTCTTGCTCCCCCCACCGTCGGAGCAGCGGGCGATTGCGGGAGTGTTGGGGGCGTTGGACGACAAGATCGAGCTGAACCGGCGGATGAACCGGACGCTGGAGGCGACGGCCCGGGCGTTGTTCCAAAGCTGGTTCGTCGACTTCGACCCCGTCCACGCCAACGCCGCCGGCGCCCCCACCCTCCCCCCCGACCTCGCCGCCCTCTTCCCCGCGGAGTTTGACTCCTTCGAGATCGGCGACGTGCCGAAGGGATGGGAGGTGAGCACATTCGATCGGGTCGCGGCTTTTGAGCGGGACACGGTCAAGCCGATGGAGGCCGCCGAGGAGACGTTCGACCATTACAGCCTTCCTGCATTCGACGCCGGTCGCATGCCGCAGCACGACCTCGGCGGAACCATTAAGAGCAACAAATACGCCGTGCCGCCCGACGCAGTACTGATCTCTCGTCTGAATCCAAGAATCCCCCGCGTCTGGATGCCAAATCTGGGCGATCAACGGCGGTCAATTTGCTCAACCGAGTTTCTGGTCGCCCGCCCCCGGCCGAAGATGTCGCGAGAATGGCTGTATGGCTTGCTGACGAGCGACCGTTTCCAACGACGCTATCAATCAATGGTCACAGGAACTACCGGAAGCCATCAGCGAGTTAAAGCGAAGTCCCTGCCGACGCTTCCGCAATTGATTCCGCCACCGTCGATCGTGGAAGTATTTACGCGGTACGTCGCTCCGATGTACGCGAGGATCAGCGCGAACGGCGACCAGTCCCGCACCCTGGCGGCGCTGAGAGACGCGTTGCTGCCGAAGCTGTTGAGCGGGGACCTGAGCGTCGCGGCGGTACAGAGGGCGGTCGATGCCTGACGCGACGGAGACGCCGTACCACGAGAAACTGCCGGCGTGGCCGGACGCGGACGTTATTGACAAGAATGTAGACGGCCTTGTGCCGTCGTCGAAGCTCCGCAGTTGGCGAGACTTCGACGATGTCGTCGACTACTACATCGGACAGGACATCGCAGATGACTACGTCTTCCGCGGACATCACCACTACCGATGGTTTCTAGAGGCGACGCTAGACCGATTCGCTCGCGGATCTATTGAACGTCAAGCCGCGACGCTTCACCTAAGGGATTTTCGTTTGGCGGTGCGGGGCCGCGTGCCGGACAACAGCTTACTGGCTTGGGACGACGGGCCGGACCGTGAAGGGGCGGAATACGCTGAAGATGTTGAGCTATGGGCTGTCGGTCAGCACCACGGATTAGCGACGCCGCTAATCGACTGGACGAGGTCGCCGTACGTTGCGCTGTTCTTCGCATTCGAACGCGAAGACCTGGCGGAGTGGGGCCCCGCGGCGTCCACGCCCGCCGCGACCAGTCGGGCTGTGTACGTCTTGAACGAGAGATTTGTCGCAGATCTGGATAGGGGGCCGAAGTACCCCCAGATCATCGAGCCTTCGAAAGACGACCACGGGCGATTGGTCAATCAGGCCGGTCTGTTCTCATTGGCACCATACGGCGAGACATTGGAATCGTCGCTGCTAAACGCATTGAGCGATAGTGACGTCGATATCAACGACCCTCAAGTGGTCGGACAATACTTGAGGAAGATCCACATCCCGAACACTGAGAAAGACCGCCGGCTCTGCCTCCAGCGGCTACGAAAGATGAACATTCATCATTCGAGCCTATTCCCCGACCTGATCGGTGCCGCGAAATACTGCAACGAGACTTCCCGTGACCGCATGTCCCGGTCCGCCGCCCGGCGAGCATTGGTTGGAACGTCGAAGACCACGACGACCACGACAACCACTACGACGACGACAACGCCGGCGCCGCCGATCGTTTCAGAACCACGGCGTCACGTCAGTCTTGCCAAGAATGTCGGAATCTTGGGGGCGGTCGACGAGATCCTGAATCAAATGAATGACGCGCCAGGCGGGCCTAGCAAGAAATCGCTTAGGGGCGTCGCCGGTACGTTTGAGAAATATATTCGCGATCGAGCCGGCGTCGACTGGTTTGCTCGAGAGTCGGAGCTGGCCGCACTTCGAACATTCCTTAATCGGCAACTATTGCAGGTAAACTATTCTCGCGAAGCCGTGAAGACGGCCGCCGCGGCGGCCGTTGAGGCGGCAGCGAAAATTGCGAAATCGGGAGGCGGCGATGATTAACGAAGACGTCGTCGAACAGCAGGCCCTCGCGTGGTTTCAGGAGACCGGCTGGGACTACCTGCACGGCTCGAAGCTCGCTCCGGACGTCGCCCCCGAGCAGCGGGCGGACGGGCGGGCGGTGGTCCTCGCCGGGCGGCTGGCGGACGCCGTCCGCAAGCTCAACCCGCAACTGCCGGCGGACGCCGTCGAGGAGGTCGTGCGACGGGCGTCGACGCGGGAGCATCCCGACCTCGCCCACGCCAACCGGGCGTTTCACAAACTGCTGCTGGAGGGCGTCGACGTCGCCTACGACGGCTCCGAGGGCGCCAAGGTGGACGACAAAGCCTTCCTGATCGACTTCAAGGACCCGCAGGCCAACGACCTGCTGGTCGTCAATCAGCTGCGCATCCTTGGCACGAAGTGCGTGCGGGTGCCGGACGTCCTGCTGTTCGTCAACGGCCTGCCGCTCGCGGGTGTCGAGCTGAAGAACCCCGCCGACCCGACGGCCGACGTCTGGAAGGCGTACGACCAGCTCCAGACCTACAAGGACGAGATCGGCGACCTGTACGTCCCGAACGTCGCCCTGGCCGTCAGCGACGGCGTGACGGCCCGCGTCGGCTCGCTGACGGCGGCGCCGGAGTGGTTCCTGCCGTGGCGGACGATCGGCGGGCCGGACAACAAGCCGCGGGTGGAGTTGGAGCTGGAGAAGGTCGTCCGCGGGTTCTACCGGCCGGATCTGTTTTTGGACTACGTGCGGTACTTCGTGCTGTTCGAGGCCGACGGCGACGAGGTCGTCAAGAAGATCGCCGGCTACCACCAGTTCCACGGCGTCCGGGCCGCGGTGGAGAGCACGCTGGAGGCGAAGGGCGCCGGCGGGAAGGCGGGGGTGTTCTGGCACACGCAGGGGTCCGGCAAGAGCATCTCGATGGCGATGTACGCCGGTAAGCTGGTGCAGCAGGCCGCGATGGAGAACCCGACGCTGGTGGTCGTCACCGACCGCAACGACCTCGACGGGCAGCTGTTCGGCCAGTTCTCCGCCGCCAAGGACCTGCTGAAGACGCCGCCGGAGCAGGCCGAGAGCCGGGACGAACTGCGGGAGAAGCTGACCGGCCGCCGGGCCGGCGGGGTGATCTTCACGACGGTTCAAAAATTCGCCCCGCTGGAGGGGGAGGAGTCGCACCCCGTGCTGTGCGACCGCACCAACGTCGTCGTGATCAGCGACGAGGCCCACCGCAGCCAGTACGGGGGAAACGCCCGCCTCGATCGGGAGACGGGCAGATATAAATACGGCTACTCCAAGCACCTGCGGGACGCGCTGCCGAACGCGTCCTTCATCGGTTTCACCGGCACGCCGATCAGCACGGAGGACAAGGACACCCGCGGCGTGTTCGGCGAGTACGTCAGCGTCTACGACATTCAGGACGCCGTCGAAGACGGGGCGACCGTCCAGATTTATTACGAGAGCCGCCGGGCCAAGCTGGACCTCAACAACGCCGAGATCGACGAGCTGAACGAGCAGGTCGAGGAGGTGGTCGAGGACGAGGAGGACGACGCGGCCCGGGAGAAAACCAAGGGCAAGTGGGCGCAGCTCGCCAAGCTGGTCGGGGCGCAGCCGCGGTTGGAGGCGATCGCCGACGACCTGTTGGCCCACTACGACCAGCGGACCGCCGCGGCCGAGGGCAAGGCGATGATCGTCTGCATGAGCCGGGACATCTGCGTGTCCCTGTTCGACGAGATCGTCCAACGCCGGCCGGAGTGGGCCGGCACGAAGCTGACGAAGGACGGGCAGGCGGTCGGCTGGAACCCGGACGACGGCGCCGTGCGGGTGATCATGACCGGCACGGCGACCGACAAGGAGGAGTTGCGGCGCCACACCCATTCCAAAGCCCAGAAGGAGCGGTTGGCCCGCCGGTTCAAGGATCCGGACGACCCGCTGAAGCTGGTGATCGTGCGGGACATGTGGCTGACGGGCTTCGACGCCCCGTGCTGTCACACGATGTACGTCGACAAGCCGATGCACGGCCATTCGCTGATGCAGGCGATCGCCCGCGTGAACCGCGTGTTCCGCGACAAACAGGGCGGGCTGGTGGTGGACTACATCGGCATCGCCGCGGAGTTAAAGAAGGCCCTGCGGACCTACACGGGGGCCAACGGTAAGGGGCAGCCGACGGTGAAGGCGGAGGACGCGCTCCGCATCCTAAAGGGAAAGCTGGACGTCATCCGCGGGATGATGCACGGGTTCGATTATTCCGGCTTCGCGGAACATCCCCTCAAACTGCTTGTGCCGGCGATGGAGCATCTCCTCGCCCTCGAAAAAACACCCGACGGCAAGTCCGCAAAGCGGCGGTTTCTCGACGTGATGGCGTCGGTGACGAAAGCGTATTCCCTCTGCGCGACGCTGGACGAGGCCGCGGCGCTGCGGGAGGAGATCGCGTTCTTCAGCGCCGTGCGGGGCGTGCTGGTGAAGCACACGACCGTCGGCGGCGGGAACGAGCGTGCGGACCGGGATTCGACGCTGAAGCAGATCCTGGACAACGCGGTGGTCTCCGAGGGGGTCGACGACATCTTCAAGCTCGCCGGGCTGGAGCGGCCGAACATCGGCCTGCTGTCGGACGAGTTCCTGGAGGACGTCCGCAAGATGCCGCAGAAGCACCTCGCCGTCGAACTGCTGGAGCGGCTGCTACGGGACGAGGTGCGATCCCGGTCGAGGAACAACGTCGTCCGCGAAACGAAGTACGGCGACCGGTTGGCCGAGACGCTCCGCAAATACAACAACCGGATGATCGAGTCCGGGCAGGTCGTAGAGGCGCTGATCCAGATGGCGGAGGAGCTCGCCGCCGCGGTCCGGCGGGACGAGGAGACGGGTCTGTCGCCGGAGGAGATCGCCTTCTACGACGCCCTCGCCGAGCAGCCGGACGTGCTCCGGGAGATGAAGGACGAGGCGTTGAAGGACCTCGCCTCGGAGCTCACGAAGAAGCTGCGGAGCAGCGCCACGGTCGACTGGCGGTCCCGCCAGAGCGTCCAGGCGAAGATGCGGCTGACGATCAAGCGGCTGCTCCGACGGTACAAGTACCCGCCGGAGGGCTACGAGAGCGCCGTCGACGTGGTCATCAAGCAGGCTGAGCGGCTGGCTGAGACCTGGGCCGGGGGCGGCGCGTCGGCAGCCGGCTGACGGAGGGGCGGGGCTGGCTGGGGTCGTGCGGTCCACAGCTCAATAGGAAATCGAGGTACTTCAGGAACAGCAGCCAACTGGTTTGTTCGGTGTAGTCCAGTTCCGACCCGCACCCGGCCTCCTTGCGGAGGACGTTGTCGAGGTTCTTGAAGGCTTGCTCAAACACGCGGCGGGCGACGGTTCCGGGGACGGTGGACGGGGCGAGTCTGGCGAACGGCGGGGGCCGTCCGCCATCGACGGCGGAGAGCGGCGGGCGGCGGGCGGCGGGAGCGGTCGCGGCGGTTCCGCGGACTATCGGGTCGCCCTCAGCCTGCCGAAGACGTACTCCCGGCAGTGCGACAGGTGGGGGGGCAGTTCGTCCGCGCCGCTCCGCAGCCGCATTCCATCAGTCAGGCCGAAGACCGTCGCGGCACCGGAATGTGAACGGGTGTCCGGGCGATGCTCTTCCGACGAGAAGCTAGGCTCGCTCGTCTAGCCGCTTGGCGTCTTCCGCCGCTTGATAGAAACGAAAGACCCCGGCAGCGTCCTCATCTCCCCTGATCGAGAAGGTGTCGTGCCTGACTCTCCGGACGAACAAAGCGGCGTGCCTCGAAAGTCAGCGCCGATAAAGAAAACCCCCGCTGAGGCCCGAGCCGCCATTGATGCGGTTCTTCGACAGACAAGGATTAATTTGGAGAGAGTGAACTACGAGTTTGGGCCTGACTGGTATGTGGAGAACGGCGTAGACGGTAAGCACTTCCCCCACTTGAAGGGTGAGGATCTACGGAAGCATGCGCGGGACGGGCTGGTGAAGGCGGATTCCCGTCTCTACTTCGACGATGGCAAGCGGGCGCGATTTACCCTTGCGAGTGCGACGACGGATATCTTCGATCCAGACGCCTCGGGGCCAATCGACACCAGCGACTGGACCGAATGCCCGACCGGGGAAGCTGCGGCGCGAATATCTGCGGCGCGTGCGAGAGAACGTGCGAGAGAATGGGAGCAGCTCGATCCAGCCGAACGCAGAAAGAGACTTGAGGCCGTTTTGCCGGGGAGGCCCAAGTACTCCGAGAAGCTTGAGCAACAGAAAAAGGAAGAGGCCGAATCGGATGGGGCTTTTACCGTCATCGTCTTGATCGTGATGGTTGCCGTCACGGCGGGCGGAATCTACGTCTGTAGTGGGCTGATTAACAAGAGCCCAGACAATCGCAACCCATATGAGAGAGACCGGGAAGATGTTCTCCGCGATGACCCGCGCCAGTGGGGCACGCCGTATTAACTCCCATCAGGTCCGGCTTTGCGGCCGGCCCGCGTCGGCCGCCCCCGCCGCCGTCGCCGATCGGATCGACCGGGCCGGGCCTGCAGTCTGATCGAAGCCATCCGGTCTGCCGGGGCATCGCTCGGTGCGCTCGACGGTCGAATCAAAGTGTTACCAAACTCTAGAGCATTCCCGCCGCACAACGATCTCCGCCCGTGCCGGCGGGTGGCAGGTCGCACAGATGACGTGCGGGCCGAACACGCTGATCCAGCCGTCGGGGTGACCGTAGGGGCACCAAGGCCTCGCGGGCGTCCAGGGCCGACAGGACGCCCGCCTTGTCGGCCAGCAGGCGGCGGGCGAGGTGGGAGGCGGCGACGGGGCCGCGGACCCGCAGGCGGTCCCCGTCCCGCCAGACCAGCAACCCCGCGGCGCCGGCCTCCGCCAACAAACCAACGGCGGTGGGCAAAAGGCTAGCGGCTTGGGGAGGAGCGGACTGAACAGAGGCGCGGCAGCGCCCCCCGACATCCGCCGAGGTTGCGGATCGGCGGGAGGGAGGGGTCTGCAAAGGCTAAGGCCGCTAAACGCTGACCAGATCTGCGGCACTGTGAGGCGACCCGCCGGCCTTACCCGCCGGCCCCGCACGCCCCAGTCGGAAGACGCCATGCCCGACCCGCCGCCCCTCGCGGCCCTGCTCGCCGCCGCGGCGAACGCCGCCGAGCCCGCCGCCCCGCCGACCTCCGGCCCTTGGGCGAACGACCTGTTCCCCGCCGTGCTGCTGCTGGCCCTCGGGGCGGCGCTGGTCGCGGTGGGGGCCTGGATCGCCAAGCCCCCGCCCCGCCCGCCGCAGCCGCCGGCGCCGCCCCGGCCGCCGGAAGTGATCTACCGCCCGCCCCGGCGCCGCGGGGGCCGCCGCAACGGCCGCGGCCACGATCGACCGCCCGGGCCCGCGAACTACCAGAGCCCCCCGCCGGACCCGCTCCGCCGCCCCCTGCGGCTGCCGTAGCCGGTCCGGCGTTTCCCATCCCCTCACCCGAAAGGACGCGGCCCCATGAGCCACGTCGTCACGATCGAGACGAAGCTGAGAGACCCCGCGGCGGTCCACGCCGCCTGCGTCCGACTGAAGCTGCCGGAACCGCAACAGGAGACCGTCAAGTTCTTCGACGGCGCCGAGCACAGCGGCCTCGCGGTGAGGCCGCCGGGGTTCGTGTACCCCGTGCTGGTCCAGAACGACGGGAGTGTCCGCTGCGACACCTACGGCGGCCGCTGGGGCGACGACGCCTTCCTCGGCCGCCTGAAGCAGGCCTACGCGGTGGAAGCCGCCAAGCTGCAGGCCAAGGCCCGCGGCCACCGCTGCACGGAGACCGCCCTGCCGGACGGCGGCGTGCGGCTGACCGTCACTGCCGGGGCCGCCGGCATCGGCGGCGGCGCCCACCTGTACGGGGAGGCCGCCTGACCATGTCCCCCCGCATCGAGATCACCGTCACGCCCGAAGGCGAGACCAGCGTCGAGACGAAGGGCTTCGCCGGTGCCGCCTGCAAGGCGGCGAGCAAGCCGTACGAGCAAGTCCTCGGCACCAAGGCCGCCGAGCGGCTGACCCCCGGGTATCACACGACCGCGACGGTCGCCCAACCCGCCGAGCAGCAGGCCTGACCGCCCGCGGATCGGCTGCGCGTTCTTTCTCATCCCATTCCCACACGCCAAGGAGACGCCCATGCCGCGTCGACCGCGGGGGACGACCCCGCCGACTCACGCCCGCGGACCCCGCCGCGGCGCCCCGCCCGGCCGGCGTCGACGCGTACGACGCGTTCGACGCGCATTTCACAGAAACTCCGGGGGCGGCGGGGGATCGCCGTCGGGCCGGCGGGGCCGCCGGTCCCGGGACCGGTCCCCCACGAACTCCAAAAGTCTTGGCGGAACACGCGTCGTACGCGACGAACGCGTCGACGCGGCGGGAACGACCGCCCCGCCGCCGTCCCCCGGCCTGGTCGAGAAGCTGGCCGAGCTGATCGCCGCCGCCTTCCCCGGCGTGCTGGTCGTCAGCGACGAGCCCGGCGAGGTCCTCCGCGACCTCGCCCGGCTCTGCTCGCCGCGGAACTGGAACCTCGTCAGCTGGACCGCCGACGGCACCTGCGAGGGCGGGCCGACCGACCCGCAGTCCGCCGTGGCCGCCCTGCCGGCCAGCGGCGACGGCGAGACGCCGAGCCTGCTGGCGATGGTCCACCCGCAGCGGTACTTCAACAGCCCCGAGCTGCTGGCCGCGGTGCGGTCGGCCCTGCGGGCCGGCAAGACCCGCCGCACGCACCTGATCCTGATCCAGCCGACGGCGGACCTGCCGCCCGAGCTGCGGCGGGACTTCGTCACGGTCACGCACCCGCTGCCCGGCCGCGAGGAGCTGGAGGCGGTCGCCCGCGGCGTGGCCACGGAGGCCGGCGAGCTGCCGGACCCGCTCACGCCCGTGCTGGACGCCGCCGCCGGGCTGACCCGCGGCGAAGCGGAGAACGCCTTCGCCCTCTCGCTGGTCCGCCACGGACGGCTCGACCCGGGGCCGCTGTGGGAGCTCAAGGCCAAGCAGCTGTCCGCGGGCGGGCCGCTGTCGCTCCACCGCGGCGGCCCCGGCTTCGACGCCCTCGGCGGCATGCAGGCCCTGAAGGCGTACTGCCGGACGGCCTTGACGAACGGCTCGCCGCGGGCCGAAGCCAAGGGCGTGCTGCTGCTCGGCCCCGGCGGGGTCGGCAAGAGCAGCTTCGCCAAGGCTCTCGGGTCTGAAGTGAACCGCCCGACGCTGACCCTCGACGTCGGCGCCCTGATGGGCGGGCTGGTCGGGGCGACCGAGGAAAACACCCGCCGGGCGTTGGCGACGGTCGCCGCCATGAGCCCCTGCGTGCTGTTCGTCGACGAGGTCGAGCGGGCACTGGCCGGCACGTCCGGCGGGGCCCAGGACAGCGGCGTCTCCGCCCGGCTGCTGGGGGCGCTGCTGACCTGGCTGGCGGACCGGCCGCCGGGGGTGTTCGTGGTCTGCACGGCCAACGACGCCTCCCGCCTGCCGCCGGAGCTGACCCGCAGCGGCCGGTTCGACGCGACGTTTTTCCTCGACCTGCCCGGCCCCGAACAGCGGGCCGGCATCTGGGAGACGTACCGCGAGCGGTACGGGATCGCCGCGGGCGAGTCCACGCCGGCCGACGCCGGCTGGACCGGGGCGGAGATCGAGAGCTGCTGCCGGCTGTCGGCGCTGCTGGGCGTGAGCCTGGCGGAGGCCGCCACGCACGTCGTGCCGGTCTCCGTCTCCGCGGCCGAACCGCTGGCGAAGTTGCGGCGGTGGGCGTCCGGGCGGTGTCTCGACGCCGAGGCCGGCGGCGTGTTCCGACCCCGAGGCGACCGTGAACCCGACGGACCCCGCCGGCGGACCAGCCGGCCCGGCAAGCAGAACCACACCCTGAACTGACCGCCGGCTCCGACCGGTGCCCCGACCTTCACACGCCCCGGCAGTTCGCCGGGGCGTTTTCGTTTCCCCCCTTCGATCACACGAAGACCGAGCCCATGACCCTGCTGATCGGCCCGCCCCGGCGGGCCCGAACGACCGACGCCCCCGACCTGCCCGACGCCGAGACCGACCACGGCGCCGCGGAGGTCACCGTGCTGGACGAGGAGCGGGACCACCGGCAACAAGTCCCCGCCGAACGGCTGCGGGAAGACGCCGCCGCGGTGCGATTGCACGTCTCCTGGCCCGGCCTCCGCCGCACCCTCAGCCCCGAGCAGAAGGACGAGGCGGCCAGCCCCTTCGACGCCGAGAGCGGGAGCCTGTCCGCCAGCAAGAAGCTGCTGGACACGAAACACCCGGCCCTGCGGGCCGCCGCCAAGGTGCGGCACGCCGCCGTGTCGCACTGGAAGAGCGCCAGCCTGCCGTACCCGGAGGCCGGCGTCCGCCTGCTGCCCCGCGCCGACCTGCCGGCCTTCGAGCGGCGGATGAGCGAGTTGCAGGCGGAGTTGGCCGAAGCCGCGGCGGACGTGGACCGGCATCGGGACGAACTGGTCTCTCGCGCCCGTCGCCGGCTGGGCGACCTGTTCGACCCCGCCGACTACCCGGCGAGCCTCGCCCCGCTGTTCGGCCTAAGCTGGGACCTGCCGGCCGTGGAGCCGCCGGACTACCTGCGGCGGCTCTCGCCCCGCCTGTACCGGCAGGAGTGCGATCGAGTCCGGCAGCGGTTCGAGCAGGCCGTACAGCTCGCCGAACAGGCGTTCGCCCAGGAGCTGGCCGGCTTGGTCGAGCACCTCCGCGAACGCCTCACCGGCGGCGAGAACGGCGGCCCGCGGGTCTTCCGCGACAGCGCCGTCGAGAACCTGACCGAGTTCTTCGTCCGCTTCCGCCGGCTGAGCGTCGGCGGGAACGCCGAGCTGGACGCCGTCGTCTCCGAGGCCGAGGGCCTGCTGCGGGGCGTCGACTCCGCCGACCTGCGGGCCACGACCGGCGTCGGCTGGCTGCAGGACCGCGTGCGGGAGGGCTTGGTCGGCGTGGCCGAGGCCCTCGACCCGCTGCTGACCGACGCCCCCCGCCGCCGCGTGCTGCGGAGCCCGCGATGAGCGGCGAGACGCAGGAGCTGTTCGTCTCGCCCGACGGCAGCGCCCGCGGGCTGTACGGCGAACTGATCGACGCCGGCGCCCTCGGGGCCTGCACGGTCGTGCGGGCCAGCCGCGTCGAGCCGCACCCACGAGGCGGCTGGACGGCGGACCTCTCCCCGGTGGGCGGGCCGGTCCTCGGGCCGTTCCCGCTGCGGAGCGAGGCGTTGGCCGCCGAGGCGGACTGGCTCGTCCTTCACCGCTTGGCCCGGACCGGTTGACGCCGGCCCCGACCGGGGTGACTCACGCCCCCACGGTGTTGCGCTTCCATCTGCCAGCGAAGCGGCGGCTTGGCGAAATCCCCGCCCCGACGGCGTAACGCACGCCCCCACGGGGTTTCGCTTTCACCTCCCCCGAAGCGG